>CAYNMO010000070.1:6604-11272 GCA_964398155.1 uncultured Actinomycetota bacterium
TTTTTTTTTTTTTTTATGTCCAGCATGGTACCAACAACTTTAACTGCTTTACCATCTTTATCAAATAACAATATAGCTTTGGAATGAATAAAGCGTTCTTCTCCGGTTTTAATATTTTTTATTTTATATTTTTCATCATACTTTTCTTTTTTGGCAATTAATCTGGTAAGAGCGTCATCAAGCGCCTTGCGATACTCCGGAAGTACACTTTTTTGCATAAGAACTAATGGTATATATTGAGAAGCGTACTCAATCCCGTATAAATTAAAGGCTTCAGCGGATGCCCATACTGTTTTAGTATCCAAATTCAGCTCCCAGTTACCCACACGAGCCATCTGTTGAGCTGCAACTAAACGCTTTTCGCTTTCTTTTATAGCTTCTTCCGCCTGTTTACGATCAGTGATATTTATTAACAGGTAATTTATAAGTTTTCTTTGGGTGTCAAAATTGTATTTTTTAATATTAAACCACTTTATTTCACTCTTGATTGTATAAGAAACCGGCTTGTTATACGCTTCATTTTCATCCAGATCCTTAATTATGTCTTTAATGCTATTTTTGCATTCGCTAAAAAAACTGTCTGCATTTATATTAGAACAAATTATTTCCCCTGCGCTGTCAGCCATAAAAGCTGGTTCGCCAATATTCGCAAATATGCCATTCCATCTGTTAATCTGCACATCAAATCTGTCATTTTTAATTTCATTAATGCCAACTAAAGCGCAGATTATAATTATGGTTGCCGGTACAGGGTCGATATATTTATCAAATCCCAATATAATAAGAACTATTGTGACCCATGGGATTTGTAAGAAAACAAGCAAGAAACGAAAATTGATTTTGTTTCTTCGCCTTTTTAACTTTCTATATGCTCTTATGAGCATTATGCTTGAATAAACCAAAAAGAATGCATAGTACACCATCAAAGAATAAAAAACGGGTTCCCTTGCTACGTTGGGCACGCCAAATCCTCCAACAATTTGTAAATCAATACTCCTGTAAATCAGGTGATGAAGTGGATTTGTTAAAAAAATAAGCCATAGCCCTGCGGAAAGTGTATATAAAATACCTGCTGATTGTTTTATTATCCGGGTTTTTGTTAAATCTATAATAAATAAAAGACCAAAGGTTGGAACAAAAACCGAGCCCAGAAACTCAAAGTTACGAACAATAAGCAAGGCATTAAGAGTGATACAATTAAGTTCTAAAAAATATCCAAAGGAATAAATTGCAGAAGCAAACATAAGAAATGAAAAATAGTTAACCCTGCTTTCTATCTTTTGTTTAAATAGTCTTATCCCTGCTATGACAAGCACAACTGATATTATTGGGATAATGTTTACAAGTAATTTTAATAAAACACTTTGAATATCTATTTTAATTCCTATCAATATTTAAATCTTTTGATATTACTTAGTGCCTTCAGTTAAAAAGAGATGCCCCCAAATTTACATTTATTATAACTTATTATAATATAATAAACTATTATTTCAATTAAATTATAAAAAATTAATAAATATTAATATTATTTGTTAAAATGAACCTGAAGCAAAAATACTTTTGTTTGCAAACTTTATTTATTAAGATACGAAATTAAGAATGAGGCTTAAGGCCACACAAAAAACCCCGGCGAGCAGCATCTTCATTCCACCTATAAGCAATCTTGTCCTGGTGGTCTTTCCAAGAAAAATACCCACGCCAAATAGACCTGCAAGAGCAACTCCAAATGAAATATAGTAACATATCTTTATGTCAATATATTTTCCAAAAAAGAATGGTATTACAGGAATTAAAGCTGTAACAACGGGGGCAATGCCGTTGACTGCACCCGATATTCTTGAAGCAAATCTGTTTGCATAATGTATGACAGTGTTATCAAGATTGTGAAGGGTTGAGTTTTCAAGGTCCTCGAGATTTTTCTGCCGCTCGGCACTTTCAAAAAAATATGCACCCCAGATCCCTGAAACGCCAAGAGAAATGCACATTGCAAAGCAAATGAGGATGACATGCTTGTAGTCTGTTACTTTTACAACATAATTGCCTACAATGACGCCTAATATGGTAATTATTCCGTCAAAACCATTAATGACAAAATATCTTCTGACGTCAGCAGATACGTTTGTAATCTTATTGTAATTACGTATCTTGCTGCGCCAGTCAGAATATCTGTTTTTCAAATTTACAAACATGTTTTATACCAAATAATTATAATTTCTACTGCACCGTTGTGGTCGTTTCCTCAAATACTGTAGTTGTGGTCGCTGCTGAATCAGAGCTTGTCGACTGCGTGGTCTGAGTCGTGTCCCCAAAACCTCCAGATATTTTTGCCAGATCCAAAAATGGAAGAACTCCTTCAGGTAAAATACCCCAGTTTATACTCGGAGACATTTTCTGGATAAATTCAAGCTGAATGATTTGTGGATATAATTTTAAAGCTTCTCCCTTAATGGTAATCTGCTCAGCTTCAGCCTGGGCCTGCACAATAACCTGTTCCTTTTTGATTTTTTCCTGTTCCAGAATATTTTTTTCGACAACTATTCTTTCCTGTGCTATCTGTTTTTCTTCCAGAATATTAAAGTATTCAGTAGTAAAGTCTATTTTTCTTAAGAGAAAATCATCCATGATTACGCCATTTTTACTGAATTTTTCTTTTAAAGTATTGTATATTTCTGTCTGAACATCAAAAACCTGTTTTGAATAAAGCTGGGCAGCAGTATATTTTTTAGGAATATTTCTGCTGATGGAACGGGATTCTGCTTTTACTACCTTTTCAACAAGATCATCCATAGTGCCGATATTATTTAAAATCCATACTGCCTGTTTTGCGTCAATGGAAAATCTAATGGTGTATTTCAGCGTAATCTGCTGACCATCAGAAGACGTGGTATCAATAACAAAATCCCTGAAATTTGCAGTGCTTGTCTCTGAGTCATCACTTGTTTCATAAGTTACCTGTCTTGTTGAATAATTTACAGTGCTCTGAAAAAATGGTGCTTTTATGTGAAATCCAGGGTTAAAGACAATTCCGGTTGTTCTTCCAAACTGCGTCAGGACTTTTACGTTGCCGGCATTTACTATAACAAAACTGTTAAAAACAATTACCAGAAACAAAATAAGTACAATAACAGCGATAACAATATTTTTTATTAATTTGACTTTCATTGGCTTCCTCTCAATATTTTAGTAAATGAAACAATCAAGTGAACAGATAAAAATGGAAAAGATTAAACAAAATTAAGATTTGTTTAATCTGCTGGTCTAATTTTATAAAATTATCTCTTAAATTAATATATATTTTTTATAATTTTAATTGCTTACTGGTGGATAACTCAGTTTTTAGTGAATTATTTGTTTAAATCAATCTTAGAATTTTTCCTATCAGACCCTTCAAATAATTGTCCAACAAAAATTAATCAGCTGCCGGTAGCCAACTTAGTTTTTTGTAAATTATTTATTTAAATTAAGACTGGAATTGTAAAAAGTCAGGTTATTATACCAATTATTTTTCATAGGCTGATTAATTTGTTTTTTTTATAAAAATTTTATTGAAATTATGATATGCTTCTCGATATTTAATTATAATAAGAAAACTGATTTTTTAGCTTAAAATTAGTTTTTATATAAAAACTATCAATATTTTGAGAGGAATCTGTTATGTCGTTAATTAATTTAAAAGATCTTTTAAATCATGCAAGTATAAATAAATATGCTGTTGGTGCTTTTAATGTAACAAGCATAAATTTCATAGACCCTATAATTGAAGCGGCAATCGAAAGCAACTCACCTGTTATATTACAGCTTGCTGAGGTTCATTTCAGATATTTGAATCTTGAGCATATTGCACCGGCAATTATAAGGGCAGCCAGAGAAGTTGGAGTCCCTGTCTGTATAAATCTTGACCATGGCAAAAACTTTGATACCGTAATAAGGGCAATTAGGGCAGGATTTACTTCTGTCATGTTTGACTGCAGCGAAGAACCTCTTGATATAAATATTGCTAGAACAAAAGAAATAGTAAAAATTGCCCATAGTGTTGGTGTTGGTGTTGAAGGTGAAATTGGAAATATAGGAGGAGAGGCTGTTGGCGTGGCTGCTCCTACTCCGCATGCAGCGAGTGCTGAGTCCTTTACTAAAGTTGAGGATGCAGTAAGATTTTTTGAAGAGACAGGTGTGGATGCTCTGGCAATTTCTGTTGGAAATGTCCATGGAACTTATAAGGGCGAACCAAACCTTGATTTTGAGAGAATAGACAAAATAAATAAGTCAATTCCTATTCCTATTGTTCTGCATGGCGGTTCAGGAATATCAGATAATGATTTCAGAAAAGCAGTAAGCCTTGGAATTGCCAAAATTAATTTTTACACTGAAATGTCAGCAAGCGCTGTCAAGGCAGCAAGAACATTTTTAAATGCAAATCCTGACTGTATAAGTTATGGAGATCTGTCCAAGTTAGTCCAGGCAGATGTCAAAAAAACCGTTATGGGAAGAATGGCAGTATTTGGAAGCAAAGGCGTAACAGCATCTGATAAAACACTTTGCATTTCATGCGACGATTCATCCTGCGGTATTGAAGACCCCAAATTCAAACCGGATGCAAAAACATTTGTTTACGACTCCATTGTTGACCTTATCACCAAAGAAGTTCTGCAGAGCATAAAGAAATAACCA
>CAYNMO010000071.1:0-5898 GCA_964398155.1 uncultured Actinomycetota bacterium
ATACGAGATTGCAAAAAGAAGATATGCCGATATTGGTGTAGATACTGATGAAGCATTGAGGAAACTTAAAACAATACCTGTTTCCATCCACACATGGCAGCTTGATGATGTAATAGGCTTTGAAGTTGAAAATGCCGGTAAGATAAGCGCAGGCCTGACTTCCACTGGAGATCATCCCGGAAGAGCGCAAAATATTGAGCAGTACCGGGCAGATCTTGAAAAAGTTCTCTCACTTGTTCCGGGACCAAATAAAAAAATAAGCCTTCAGTCAAATGAAGGTGATTATAAAGGGAAACTGGCTGATAAAAATGACATAAGCAAAAGCCATTTTGATTCATGGATAGACTGGGCAAAAGTAAACAAAACAGGTATTGACATGAGTCCATCAATGTATTCCCACAAGTATGTAAAAGACGGCTACACTCTCTCCTCCAGTGAAAAATTTATCAGTGATTACTGGATAGAATACTGCAAAAAAAGCAGGGAGATATCAAGCTATATTGGTGAAAAAACCGGAGTTTCCAATATATGCAATATTTGGATTCCTGACGGCTCAAAAGATATTACTCCCTCAAGATATGAGCACAGGATGATATTAAAACAGTCGCTTGATGAAATATATAAAGTCAAATATCCAAAAGAATTTTTAACAGACACTGTTGAGAGCAAGCTTTTTGGGATAGGATTTGAATTTTACAATACGGGATCTCTTGAATTTTATCTGGCATATGCGATGTCCAAAAAAATAGGTCTTACACTTGACACAGGGCATTTTCACCAGAGTGAGGTTGCCTCGGACAAGATAACTGCCATTCTTCCTTTTCTTGACGACATTGTCCTTCATTTGTCGAGAGGTCTTCACTGGGACAGCGATCATGTTACAATTTTGTCAGATGAACTTGTGGCAATAATGCAGGAAATAACAAGAGCTGATGCTTTTAATAAAGTCCATATTGGAACAGATTATTTTGATGCATCCATAAACAGAGTTGGCGCACTAGCAACAGGGGGAAGAGCTGTATGCAAAGCAATTCTTTTTGCACTGCTTGAACCAGCTAATGCAATAAAGGATGCTGAAAATCAGGGGGATTATTTTTCAAGGCTTGCGCTGATTGAAGATCTCAAATCAATGCCTTTTGGTGATGTATGGAACTATTACTGTGAAATAAACAATACGCCAACTGATTTTGAGTGGATTAAAGAAGCCTCAAAATATGAAAAGGAAGTATTGTTAAAAAGAAAATAAATACTAAAGTATTTACGATTTTTTTATAGACACATCTAAAATAAATATAGTACAGCCTGTGCACCGTTCTGACTTAAGACAGGCTGTATTTTTTATGAAAAATGATTTTTAAAATTCAGCCAGGAATATAAAAGTTTATGAATTCCCCCCCCATTGTCTCCGCAGGCCGCTTCTAATTAATAAAATATGCAGCGTGTAAATAATTTGAGAATATTTATTAAAAATTTATATTGATATTTGGATAAAAAGGAATAGAATTTTTAAAATTATAATTAACAACATATATTATTCCAATAATATATCAAGGTTAATTATCTGCCGGCATTATATTTGCAACAATTGCAACTAATCAAACGTTTTTTGTTTTTTTATTTAAGATTATTCTTTAATTTATTGAAATAAAAACGAGGAAAAGAAAGCGTGAAATAATAATGAGAGTCCTTTTTGTTTATCCGGATATTAATATAAGGGGAGGGGCTTTAAGTTATCATTATGGTCTTGGCTCTCTGTCTTCTGTTTTAAAAAAGAATGGTCACGAGACAGACCTTCAATATCTATATGGAAATTATGACCCCAAGCCATTACTTAAGAAAATTGAGGAGTTCAAGCCAGATGTCATTGGTATTACTACCGTCAGTTTTCAGTATAAATACATAAAGAGGCTTCTAAAAGATATAAGCAGCTATGGTATTTTTACAATATGCGGAGGCCCGCATATTTCACTGGCGCCTCATGAACTCGAAAAAACTGAATACCTTGATGCAATTTGTATCGGTGAAGGAGAATTTGCTCTTCTTGAATTGGTAAACGCCCTTGAAAAAAAGGAAGACATTACAAAAATAAATAATATATGGGTAAAAAAAGATGGACAGGTATTTTCAAATCCCAGCAGACCTTTTATGGAGGACCTTGACAGCCTCCCGTTTGTAGACAGGGAGCTCTTTGATTTCCAGAAGATAGTGTATTCAGATTATGACAGAGCCGAATTTATGTGCTCAAGAGGATGCCCTTACAGCTGCACTTACTGCTCTAACAGTGGCTTAAGAAATGTATCGGAAGGAAAATATGTAAGATTTAGAAGCATTCAGCATATTATTGCTGAGATAAAAGAAGTTATTACAAGATATAAGGTAAAATCCGTCTACTTAAATGATGATGTATTTACCATTAACAAGGAGTATGTGGAAACATTCTGCAAGCTCTATAAAGAGGAAATAGGATATCCCTTCGAGATTAATGCAAGAGTTGAAAATCTTACTCTTGAAATACTTCAGATGCTAAAAGATGCAGGATGTTACAGGATTGCAATGGGTCTTGAGCAGGGCGATGAAAAATTCAGAAAAGAAATCCTTAAAAGGGGCATGAGCAACAGCAAGATAGAGGAAGCATTTATTCTTGCAAAAAAAGTAGGTCTCCAGACAAAAACGTTTAATATTGTCGGATTTCCTTTTGAAACAATTGAAACTCATATGGGGACAGTAAACCTTAATAGGAAGATACAGCCTTCAAGCATTGTAATCTATGTTTTTGAACCGTATCCAGGAACTCCTTTATATGATATGTGCGTTGAAAATAATTTTATTGAAAAGGAAAGAGAAGACGAGGAATTTGTATCAAGAACAGACACCATCCTTAAGCTTCCAATGTTTTCAAGAAAAGAAATAATAAAATGCTACAGAAGATTTCCGTGGAGAGTGTACGGCGGCAAATCATTTAAAAGGGCTTTGCTTTTCAAGTTATATTATTCAAAATACGGCGAGGTACTGATAAAGCTTATGGCTCCGTTTAAGAAGAAGATCCAAAAGTTTGCCGTCAGGTAGAATTATTAATTTATAGATTTTTAAAAATATTGTCTGGTATCACAGTAATATTGCCTGGTTTGTCATAAAACATAATTTTTAATGGATTTTCAGCAGTAGTATCTGCCATTGCGATAATAACATTTGATTTGTCAGATAAAATGTTATTATTTTTAGATTTTAGCAGATGTGAAAAAATCAGACGAGTCTGCCGCTTTCTTTTTTTGCAATTAAAGGTCTTATTGCATAAATAAGGCCTCCGATTATTCCCACTACAAGAAGCATGGCAAATAAAAGAAGCGAACACATTGCAGCTTTTGCATTCTGTGCCCCAAGAGACACCATCAGAAAAACAAGTGAGCCTTCCCTAACCCCTATTCCTCCAAGAGAAATGGGAAGCATTGAAATTATTGATACTACGGGAACAATAAATATAAATACATTCAGGTTTAGTGGAATGCCAAGGGATTTTGACGCAAGCCAATAATTTATTATTACGGCAAACTGAAGCGTCAGACTGTAAAATATTACCTGAATCAGAGTCCACTTATAATTTTTAAAAGATAAAAAAGTATCATAAACATTCTTAAGCTTGTCCAGTATTTTTTGAAGAAATTTTATTTTTTTTGCCAGTTTGTGAAGCCCCAGAATATTCGGGTTTAAAATCAGGAAAAAAATAAAGATGCTTAAAGCAAGAAAAATTATTATTGGTATTACTATTGATTTTCCCCCTATTGCGGTAAAGCCAAGAAACAAAGCTGCAGCGGCAAATGCGCCGGATGCCATAATCCCTGAAAGGCGCTCTACCACCAGCACAGAAATTGAAGAGCTCATCGGAAAGCCTGACTTTTTAGTGACATCATAAGCACGATACACATCTCCGCCGATGCTTGTCGGAAGAAAATTATTAAAAAACTGCCCTATAAGTACTGATGATGATAGCGAAAGTATTGAAAGTCGTACCCCCTGTGTTTTAAGAAGTGTCTGCCACCTGAATGCTGTAATCCAAATGCCGTAAAAATGTGTGGCCGCGGATAGAAGAATTAAAGGGATGCTGATATCTTTTAAAGTGGACAAAATTGTCCTGAAATCTTTAAACTGGGTAGTTATAAGGAAAATAATTAAACCAAGGCTTATTACTGACCTTAAAACAGTGTTTATTATCTTCTTGTGTCCACTGTAGAAATTTTTGATTTTTATAAAAATTTTTTTCATATTTATTTAAAAAACAAGTTTTGTGTTTTTGAAACTATACTATAAAAAATAATAAAAATTAAATTATTTTACAGAAACTCTTGCGGCGTAATTAAATACATAAAAGTAGTTATGCCAGGACAAGGGGGTGGACCCATAAATATTGTCACAAACAAAATAGTCTACCAGCACTTCCCTTAATCTTTTAAGCTCTTTTAATTTGGGGTATTCTTTTATTAAATCTGTTGTAAAATCCAGCAGCTCAAGAGCTCTTTCGAAAGCAAGAATACAGTAAGGCTCGTTTCCTTTCTCTCTCCAGCCAAGGGCTCTCTCAACTTCACTTCCCACATTTGCCATCTGCTCAAAAAAGCTAAAGCTGCCCCATCTTTCTTTAAGATTTTTGTGCGTTATGTTCATTATTTAATTAACATGTTTATTATCTTTGTTATTTTGTCTCTAATAAATGAATCATCAACATTTCTGGTTCTGTTACCCAGACGTGGTTTTAAGTTTATCATTGAATCGAATTCAATTCTTTCATTTACCGGCAAATCGGGATAAATATTAATTCCCCATAAATTATCCTGACTGGAACCATTTTCCAAAAGCATTGCCTCTTCATCTGAATGCAGCTCCCCATCAATAGCCATTATTTCTTTTTCTATGTCAACAACTGCTTTAACCATGCCTTCAAACAGTGTCTCAGCCATACTTTTTATCTCTTCAATTGTAATTTTGTCTGATATTATTTTCATTTGTTTTATATTTTAGAGTTTATAATAACTATTTTTAACGATATTGACGGTTTTTACCATCAGTTTCTGGCAACATTATTGCTGATTATGATGTCTCGCCCTTAAAGATGTTTACTGCCTCAGTAACATGCTTTGTTTGTTTAAAAATTCAGAGTTTCATGCAAAAGTTCTTAAATATATTAGCTGTTCCGTCTTAAGGGCTGCCTGTCTAAAATTTCAAAGTTTTATAAAGCCATTCTGTATATACCACTGGGCTGTTTTGTGTATTCCTGATTTTAAGTCAACCTTTGGCTCATAACCCAGAAGTTTTCTCGCTTTTTCAATACTGAATGCCCTGCTTTTTTTAAAGAATGCAACTCTTCTCTTATAAATTGGTGGTTGTTTTTTAATTTTAAACAGCTTCAATATTTTTTCCACACAAACCGCCAAAAGTTCCACGGGCTTATAGGGAAGGTGGATGCTCGGAGTTTTAACACCAAATTCCGCCGCAATCATTGCCGAAAGCTCATTTAAACTTGTATATTTTTCACCGCCTATTATAAATACCTGTCCTATCGCTTCTTCTTTGCGGCTGCATAAAATAAAGCCATCAACAAGGTCATCAATGTAGACCATGTGAAGATATGCTCTGCCGTTTCCAAAGAAGAGCCATCTTTTTTTTGCAATCATTTTAAACATTTTAAGCATTCTTAAATCTCCCGGACCATAAATGGCCGCCGGCCTTACTACTGAAACGGCGAGTCCTTTTTCCCTGGCATATCTGAGTGCTTCTTTTTCTGCTTCGCATTTTGAATTCTGGTAAACATCTCCCGGGCTGTAGGCCTCCTCTTCATTTGAGGGGGGATTTTTTACTGAGCTTACAAGACCAATGGTACTTGTATGGACAACCCTCTTTACGCCATAC
>CAYNMO010000071.1:5908-11253 GCA_964398155.1 uncultured Actinomycetota bacterium
CGTCAAGAATATATTTTGTACCCTTATAGTTAACATCCCAGTAATACGAGTCATCTGTTTTTGCTTCCCGGTAAGCCGCTGCCACATGAAATACAATATCGGCTCCTTTGACTGCTCTAAAAACAGTTTCCTTATCAGAAATATCTCCAATAAAGACCTCTACCCCGAGTTCTTTTAATTCCTGCGATTTTTTTTCATCGCGAGCAATTATTCTCAGCTCATTGCTGCTGTCCTCCAAAAGCTTTCTTACAAGGTGCCCTCCGGTAAAACCTGTTGCACCGGTTACCAGTATTTTCATTTACCTTTATTCTCCTTCTCGAATAATATTAAATTGGTTTTTTTAATAAAGCGATTAGTAGTGGATTATTTGTTTAAATTAAAATTGAAATTTTCTAATTTTAAATTCATAACTAATTATTAATCAAAACCCAATTGTTTTTAGATCCATATTGGCTCAAAAAAGAGTCGCTCCTCTTTTATATCTCGCTGCTCTATTTATGATCTGAGAAATTATGCTAAAACCGTGCTCAAAAGGGGACTGTCCCCTTTATGCTATTAATAATAGCAGTACCTTCTTCAATTATGAAGTTTTACATTTAATTATTATCAGCAAAATTTAAAATGATATCCCAATTAGTCTTTTTAGTGTGTATATTATTTAAAATAATGTGTATAATTAAATAAAAATATTAAAGGGGGATTAATAATTAATATGAGAACAAATATTGTTTTAGATGACGCTCTGGTTGAAATGGGGATGGCAATTACGGGAATTAAAACAAAAAAGGATCTTGTAAATTATGCCTTGCAAAGCCTTATAAACAGAAAGAAAATGTATGAAATTTTAAGCTTTAAGGGAAAGTTAAAATGGGAAGGAAGCATTGAAGAAATTAGGAGCAACAGGGAATGGTAATAGTGGATACTTCGGTATGGATTGATTTTTTTAACGGCAAAGAAAATGAGTGTGTCTATAAGCTGGAGAGCCTGAAAGAAAAAGACATTGATATTTTTACAACAGGGATTATTGTGACTGAAATTCTAAGTGGTTTTAAAGAAGAAAGAGATGTTAAGTTAGCAGCTGAATTATTAAAAAACTTACCTTTTGTTAACCCTGTATACCCGGAAACATATTTTAAAGCAGCATCAATATATCGGACTGGCCGGAGGAAGGGGATTACCATCAGAAAGATTATTGACTGCCTGATTGCTCAGACAGCAATAGAAAATAATTTGATGCTTTTGCATAAAGATGAGGACTTTAACCAGATCGCAGGTTTTACGGGGCTTAAAATTTATTGATTCTTTATTGAGGTCTGAATAATTATGCTAAAACCGTGCTCAAAAGGGGACTGTCCCCTTTTTACTTTACAATTATGCTAAAACCGTGCTCAAAAGGGGACTGTCCCCTTTATGTTTTCCTTTATGTTAATTCTTTAGAATACTGTCTTTCATGAATTTTTTCAGGTATTCTTTCGGAACACCTAAAAATGTTTCTCTGCGGCACCTGTCACAGTCTTTGCAGATGTTTAAATTTTCGATATTTTTATTTTTGAAGGCTTTTCTTATTGCCTGCATTTTTTCATTATTAAAAATTGCTTCAACTGTTTCAGTGTTTACATCTCCAACGATCATGTTTCCATAAAAATCCTGAGGGCATGGCGAAACTTTACCGTCCTGTAAAACCACAAGTGCGTACCATGGAAATGTGCAGGCAATAAATTTTGTGGTGTCTTTTTTTGATTCTGTCATTTTACCGGCATGAAGACTTCCTCTCCAGTTATGTGGCTCTCTTGTAATGAACCTAAATTTCCCGGTATCAAGACTTCCTCCCCAGTTATGGGGTTTCCTAGTCACAAACCTGTCTGGCGGAATGTCTTTAAATCTTTTAATAAATTCCTTTTTTTGAAGCGCAAATTGCTCCGGAGAAGTATCAGCATCCTGTTCCATTGCAAGAATGTGCACCAGGGGTTTTTTAAAGCCTAGCTTCCTTTTTTCTTTCAGAAAGCCTGTTATTTTTTCCAGTGTTTCCTCAAAAACTGCACCGCACCTGTTTTTTTCATAAACTTCTTTTGTATATCCGTCAAAAGAAAATGTTATCAGATTAAGGCCGGATTTTATTAATCTCCGGGATAATTCAGATGTAAGAATGGCGCCGTTTGTATATAGTCCTGTCTTTATTTTGTTTTGTGATGCGTACTCAGTCATTTCCGCGATCTGAGGATTAAGAAGGGGCTCACCTCTGTGGAAAAGGTTTGCTTCATAAACATAATCTTTTGCCTCATCGATTATTTTTTTAAAAAGTAAAAATTCCATATCACTTTTTTGCGATGGGGGCAGATTTCTGTTAAGGCAAAGCCCGCATGAAAGGTTGCATCTGGATGAGGTTTCTATCCACAGCTTAACTGGCGGATAATTTGTTTTCTGCTTTCCAAGCAAATATGAAAAATAAACATTTGAAAGTCTGCTCAGGTATTTTGGTTTCATTTTTTAAATTAACTATTATATAGCTGATGGTAAATCTGCATTGTCTGGCGTGCTGTATTTTCCCATGAGAATTTTTTGGCGTTTTCAATTGAAAACTTTATTAAAGTTTCCTTTTTGTCTGCATCGCTGAGCACCTGATTTATTTTTTGGGCCATTGTTTCTTCATCCAGCGGATCAATCAGAAACTCCTTATTGGGATAAACTTCGGGAACTGACGAGGTGTCTGTGGCAATTACCGGAAGGCCGCATGTCATTGCCTCAAGTACGGGCAGGCCGAAACCCTCAAAGACTGAAGGATAAACAAAGAGGTCTGCCTGATTATAGAGCTGAATAAGATCTTCGTCATCTGTCTCCCCGGTAAATATTATCTCATTACAGTAAGGGCTATGTTTGTATTCATCAAAAGTCTCCTCGCTTTTCCATCCGGTTTTCCCGGCTATTACAAGCTGCCAGTCTTTTGAATTTTCATAAGATTTTTTGAAAATATTAAATGCTTTTATAAGTGTTTTGAAGTTTTTCCTTGGCTCAATAGTGCCTACACTTAAAATAAATTTTTTTGAAATATTAAATTTTTCAAGTGTTTCACTCCTTTGCTCTGATAAAGGAAGAACTCTGAACTTTTTATCGGCTGCCAGGTAAACGACCTCTATCTTTTGGGGATCTATTTTCATAAAATCTATAATATCCTGCCGGGTAGACATGGAATCTGCAATTATTACTTTTGCTCTCTCTGCGTTTTTTAAAACCATAGCCTGATATTTTTTAATAAACCAGTCAAAATTGAATTCAGGGAATCGATAAAAGGACAAATCATGTATTGTAAGAATAATATTTTTGTTTATTGAGGGAGCTATGATGTAATCAGGGCAGTGGAGAATATCTGCCTTAAAACCTTTGAGCTCTATTGGCGGAAAACCTCTTTTATCCCAGTTTTCAATTTTGTCCTGCGGGTATTTAAAAAGTTTTAATTTTATTTTTAAATCGGGATATTGTGAAACAAGATCTTCAATATGATATACATTTGAATTATCAGAATATCTTCCGGTTAATGTAAAAGAGATTCTGTCAGTGTTATTTTTGGAGTCTTTTAAACAGTTTTCCTTATTTTCAGAAGGTACAGTCTGTTTTTTACTTTGATCAGCTATGGAGAAAAGCCCGTTTAACAGATTGATTATATACCTTCCCGAGCCCACTTTAACTCCAAAATTAAGAACTGTGGAAATATCTATGCCAGTGTTCATCCAGGTGCCTTTTATAATTATTTTGTATTTTTTTTAGCCTTTTTTCAAATATACTGTATTTTTTAAGTCTGAGTAATTTATAAATGTTTATTAGTTTAAAAAAATATTTTTTAATGCTTAAGATTTTTGACAAATTATTAACATTAAAACAAGCTAACGAATTATTATCCTTAAAACAAACTTGCGAGTTATTAACCAAAAAAGCAAAATTACGGCATTTTATTTTTTGGTTTTACGACCTCTGTGCAAAGTCTGTCAGCAAAATAGTGATATTTAGAGCTTATTGATAAAATCATGAATGCACTCAGGTTCATTTTCGAGTTTACTATGAAGCTTGCTTCTTAAAATTTCGGTCTCAAATTTAAACTTTGTCTGTTCAATGATGTTTAAATAATTGATATATTCCATATACTTTGGACTGCCAGTAATTACAAACAACCTTCTGTACATCTTCTCAAGATTGATAATACTGTATTGCGGTTCATTTTTTACAACATCAAAGAAATTATTTTCTCCACGGCAGTATTTAAAAATCTCAGATTCATCGACAATCCTGGCAAGCTGTATAATGACTCTTTGCTTAAAAATATGCCTTTTGGATTTTCTTAAATCACGAAGTATTCTGGCTGAAACATTTCTTAAATTTTTATCTTTAAGATTTTGCTTCATTATGCCTGTTTCAATCGGAAGCAGGCGGTCTATTGTTTTAAGGTCTGCATTTTTATACATCATTTTAAGCAGATTTAATCTTTTATAGTAATATTTTGTCTCAAATGCACTGGACTCTTCCCTGAAGCTGTAAGAATATTTGTGATAGACAATTGCAAGCGGGCAGGTCCTGAATTTATAGCCTGCCAGGCCGGCTCTGAAGCAGAAATCAAAATCCTCGTAAAACAAAAAGAAAGACTCATCAACTTCCCCGACGCTGCTATCAAGAAAGGCCGATGTCTTTAAAAATGCACTGGTAAATGAAACTCCGAATATGTTTTCCGGCACATCATACTGGTGAAGGTCTATCTGTCCTAATCCCTGATAGCAATCATAAAGTGAATTATCAAGATATGTGCCTACGCTTTCGATAAAATGTTTATGATGGGAAAATTTTATTTTGGGAGCCAGGCCTATAATTTCATCATCTGTTTTGTCTGCCATCGCGACAAGCTCCTCAACAGCATTTTTATCATAGATAACATCGAAATTAGAAATCAGAACATATCTGCTCTCGATGATTTTGACAGCCTTATTAATTGCGCCTGCAAGCCCAAGGTTGATGCCGTTTTTTATTAATTTTATCTTTATGTCTTCTTCCATTGAGGCGTCGCCGCCAAAACTGTTATCATGGTCCTTAGCGTCCTGGCCAATTGCTTCTGGCAAAGAGTCAAAAACACCATTTGTACTTGCATTATCAAAGATTAATATCTCAAAGTTTCTAAAGGTCTGCGACTTTAACGACTTTATGCATTCCATCAGACAGGGAAGTGAGGAGTTGTAGTTAACAATAATAACGGACACATCAGGAACTCGCGTGTCTTTATCGCCCATGATTTCCTTTCCTGCGTTAATTTCGTTTTTACCAGGAGTTTTATCCGAAGTATTATTTTCGGTAGTTGAAGTATCCGC
>CAYNMO010000072.1:0-2595 GCA_964398155.1 uncultured Actinomycetota bacterium
ATGGCTTTCTCCCCTTGACCCGCTTGCAACCCATATGCCAAGGGAAATCGAACGGAAATAAGGAATATACTCACTTATTATTCTTATTCCGTTTTCAAGTTCAGTAACCTCATAGTTTTCAAAATTTAAACTAGACAATAAAAATATTAATCTTCCTTATATAATTATTAAAAAATAAAATTAATTACGCTCTTTCAAGAGAAATTTTTCTCTCCCTTTTATCAATCTGGGCAACTCTGACGGGCAATTTTTCGCCAAGTTTTAGAAAATCTTCTACTCTTTCTACTTTTTTATCAGATATTTTAGAAATATGAAGAAGACCGTCAACACCGGGAATAATATTTACGAATGCTCCGAATTTGGTAATACCCACTACTGTTCCCATAAATTCATCTCCAACTTCAATATCTTCAACGCCTTTAAGCATGGCTTCTATTTTTCTTCTGGCCATTATGGCGTTATTCTCATCAGATGATACTATTTCAACTACACCCATATTGTCTTCATCGTATAATTCAATTCCGTCAAGGCTGAATTCTTCTCTGAGAGCCTTGATGTTCTTGCCGCCTGGACCTATGATTTCACCTATCTTGTCTTTCGGTATTTTAAAAGAGATAATTTTTGGTGCGCTTTCAGCTAAATTTTCTCTATGCCCTGGCAATACTTCAAGCATCTTGTCCAAGATAAACAATCTTCCCGTCTGAGCAGAATAAATTGCTTTTTTAATTAGATCTATTGAAATCCCTTTGATTTTTATATCCATTTGCAGTGCAGTAATACCATTTTTTGTACCTGCAACTTTAAAATCCATATCACCATAAAAATCTTCAATTCCCTGTATGTCAGTTAAAACTGCAAAATTATCACTGTTGTCGTCTTTAATAAGGCCCATAGCTATCCCTGAAACAGGATTAACAATTGGAACACCTGCGTCCATTAATGCCAGAGTTGAGCCGCATACACTTGCCATAGAAGTAGAACCGTTAGACTCAAGTATTTCTGAAACCAGTCTGATTGAATAAGGGAAAGAGTCCTTTGCAGGTATCATTGGTTTTAAAGCTCTTTCGCCTAAAGCACCATGACCGATATCTCTCCTTTTTGGGCCTCTGAATGCGCCAACTTCTCCTACAGAAAAAGCCGGGAAATTATAGTGATGCATGAATCTCTTAAACTCTTCGGAATCGATACTGTCAATTCTTTGAGCTTCTTTCATTGATCCAAGAGCAAGTATTGTCAGTGCCTGAGTTTTGCCTCGGGTAAACAATCCGGTGCCATGGGTCGTTTTTGGGAAAAGACCGACTTCGCATGTTATTTTTCTGATCTCGTTTGTTTTTCTGCCATCAGGTCTTATTCCTTTTTCGATGATCATCTTTCTGACCAGTGTTTTTTCGAGATTTTTCAGGCAGTAATCTATGCTCTCCATATCATCGGGAAATTCCTGGGTTAATTTTTCTTTGGCGTCAGCACTTATCTTTTTTAACTCATCCTGAAAATATCCTTTTTTTGATTCTTCAAGGACCTGGATCATGCTTCCTGATTGTGCTTTTTCCTCAACAAATTTAAGAACCTGCTCGATGGAAGTCTGTGCTATTTCTTTTACTTTGTTTTTAATGTCCTCATTTAGCTCAAATTTTATTCCGATTCTTTTTTTAATACCGACAATCTTTTGAAAATCATTTTGAACTTTAACAAGTTTTTTTATTTGCTCATGGGCAATAATAATTGCTTCTGTAATTGATTCTTCGTCAGCTTCATTACAACCGGCTTCGACCATTAATATTGCACTGTCTGTGCCTGCAACAATAATATCTATAACTGATTTCTCTATTTCCTCATAACTGGGGTTAATTATATAATCGCTGTCAATTTTGCCTATTCTGACCGCACCAATAGGTTCTTCAAGAGGAATATCGGAAATTGTAAGTGCCATTGAAGCACCGTTCATAACCAAAACATCGTAAGGATTTATCTGGTCAACAGAAAAAATGGTCGCTACCACCTGAACAGGATTACGTAAATTTTTATCAAATAAAGGTCTTAGCGGTCTGTCTGTCAGTCTGCATGTCAATATTGCTTTATCGCTTGCTTTTCCTTCACGTTTAAAAAAACCACCTGGTATTTTACCGGCAGCATACATTCTTTCTTCTACATCAATAACCAGCGGAAAAAAATCAGAGCTTCTTTCAATAACATCGGACATTACTGTTGTAACCAGAACACCGCTGTCCCCTGATTCTATCAAAACAGAAGCATCTGCCTGTTTTGCAAGCTTTCCGGTGGAAAACTTTATTATTTTTCCTCCAATTTCAACTTCTATGGATTTTTCTATATCATTATCATTAACAGAGCTATGAGTATTATTCAAATATTAAGAGGCCTCCCAACCTGACTATTTTCTCAAACCTAAATCTTTTATTAACTTTTTGTATTTTGTCAAATCATGACTTTTTAAATATTCTATAAGCCTTTTTCTTTTGCCAACCATCATTACAAGGCCTCTTCTGGAAGCATGGTCAGTTTTGTTTAATTTAAGATGTTCATTTAATCTGTTTATTCTGGTAGTAAGTATCGCCACCTGAATCTCAGCAGATCCCG
>CAYNMO010000072.1:2605-11109 GCA_964398155.1 uncultured Actinomycetota bacterium
GAATTTTTCGATTAAATTTTGTTTATCCGTTTTTGTAATAGACAACTTCTACTTTCACCCTTTCAAAATATATTTTTAGTATCTTAATTTAACACAAATAACACTTTAACACAAATCAGCATAATTAAGTAATTATTTTAGTCAAGAAAATAACTTTATCACATAACCAGATATATTATCATTTTGTTTTAATTAAATAAAGTAAATCTTTTTCAAAAAAAATATACCCTATTTTATTATTGACTATCCAGAAAACAAATAATTCAAAGCGGCTTATCGCTGGCAATTTAGCTTCAAAACTGTCTTTGTTCTGGTGCTTTAAGCTGACATGAAGCGCGTTTAAACAGTTGCTTTGATTATAAAATTTACCTGAAATATTCCTGGGCACTTCTGATATCATTATTTATTTGCAAAATCAAATCATCGGAAGTAGCAAACTTTATTTCCGGCCTTAAATATTTCATAAATTTGACCGTAATCGTCTTATTATAAATATCTTTATCAAAATTTAATAGATGAACTTCTATCAGGGAATTTCTAAATCCGAAAGTAGGATTATTCCCAACATTAATGACAGATTTAAGGGATTTTTTGCCGTCTTCTATAATTATGCGGCCAGCGTAAACACCATTTTTTAGCATAACATATGATTCATCGATTGAAATGTTTGCAGTGGGGAATCCTAGTTTTCTTCCTCTGGAAAACCCTTTTTGGACATTCCCGCTTACAGATGGGAAACGGCCAAGAAATAATTTAATTTTTTCTGCATCTCCATCTTCATATAATTTTCTTATTTCTGTGCTTGAAACAACAATATTGTCTATCTCCAGCAATTTAATGGAATGGACTTTAATCTTAAAATTTTTTAAATAATTTTTTAAAAAGAAATAATCTCCCTTTGCATCTTTCCCAAACTTAAAATTTTCACCTATAAAAATTTCCCTGGCATTGATTTTATCGATAATTATTTTCCTGCAAAAAATTTCTTTGTCAAGCTCGGCAAAATCTTTATTAAAATTAACATCTGCAATGTAATCAATTCCAAGGCTGCTCATGACTTTAATTTTTTCATCAAAAGGCATTATCAGTTTTTTCATTTTTTTGCCGCTGAGAATATTTACAGGGGGTATATCAAAGGTAAGCGCAATACTTGCTCCGCCTGTTTTTTTTGCTCTTTTTATGCATTTTTTTATAATTTCTTTATGGCCTTTATGTCCACCATCAAAAAAACCAATTACCAGCATATTGGTGCTTTTTTGGAAAAAACCATCATCAATGTCTGCAAGATGTATTATTTGAGCCAAATTAAACCTTGTCCTTTACCAGCTTAAACCTTAACCTCTGTATTAATAATAAGTGCTTGAAAAACTAACTTTGTTTTTACTAAATTATTTGCCTTAATATGGCTAATAGTTTTAATAAATTCAGTTGATTTGCAAATTTATTACCTATAAACTTATTATCTGTCAAAAATAACAGATTTTAATCTTATTTTTTATTATTATTTACTGCTGAAATAAATTTTGTTAATTTTTCATCACTTTTCATAAAATCGTCAGTCTTAAAATTAATAACAGCTTTATGGAGAAAAAATTCTGCCGATCCAATTATTTTAACAGAAAGGACATCATTTTCATTAATGCTTTTTATCTTTGTTCTGTTTAGATTTATCATATATCCATATAAGGGTGAGTTTCTTTCCATCATATCCGTATACTTTTTAAAAACATAAATTGTTTTTTTTCTTTCAGCCAGACTGGCAGCAGGTATAATAAATTTATAATCGCTCTGTTGATTTAAAATGCTTTCTGCGTTGGAGGTCCTGCTTAAAGAAACCAGGGCTTCTGGTTCAATTGAATCAATTATATCAAAGTGCCCTATTTTTATTCTTTTAAGTTTTGACAGCACTGCTCCGCATCCCAGTCTGTCGCCCAGATCATTTGCAATTGCTCTTATATACGTTCCGGCACTGCAAAAAACTTTAATACATAACTCTCCAGAATTAAAACTTATAAGCTTAATTTCATATATATTTACATTATTTCTTATTTCTTCTATTTCTATACCTTCTCTTGCATAATCATACAGATGCTTTCCTTTTCTTTTTTTTGCACTGTATGAAGGAACTGTCTGCAGATATTCACCTTTCATGGAATTTAATATTGTGTTCAGTTCTTTTTTGGTTATATTCTCTGCTTTTTTTTCTTCCAGTATTTTTCCGGTAATATCCCAGGTATCAGTTTTTATTCCAAATTTTACTGTTGCAATATATTGCTTTGATTTCGAAAGAAGGCAGTAGGATAATTTCGAAGCTTTGTTTATTAAAAAAACAAGGAGGCCCTCAGCGAATGGATCCAGAGTTCCCGAGTGGCCTATTTTATTAAAAAAAAATTATTTTTTAAAATCCTTATTGCGTCAAATGAGGAAATACCTGCAGGCTTGTTAATTAAAATAAGACCACTAAAATTATCAAACAAATTCGATTTTATAATTTTATTCATATATATAAATTAATTATTCCGTATTTTATGATAAAAATATTTCAGTAAAAAATTATTTAAATATAATCTCTTTTTAAAAAATATTTCAGTAAAAAAATTTAAAATTACAATTTAACAACAGCCAAGCCTGACTTTGTTATAAACAATGCCATCAGGTAAAATATTCTTACAAATTAGGTTCTTCAATAGCCCTGGCAAGATCTTTTGCAATACTGTTCAATCTGCCTGATGCTGTGAATGCAGCCGCCATCTTATGGCCTCCGCCTCCAAAAGAATTAGCTATTTTTGCGACATTAACTCCGTCTCCTGATGCTCTTAAAGAAATCTTATATGAATCTGTCTCTGTTTCTTTAAACAATGCAGCTACTCTGATGTCTCTGGCAGATCTTAAAAGTTCTATGATACCGTCACTTGCAGAATAAGGAAGACCAAACTCCTTAAAATCTTTTTGAAGAATATAGGAATAAATAAGACAATTTCCGGAAATAATTTTTACTCTTTTAAAAACAATCGCCATAAGCCTGAACCTGCCCGCCGGTTCATTCTCATAAATATTGCTAAAAATTGCTGAGGGATTGATATCGAATTCCAAAAGCAGGCTTACTATTCTGTGAACTTCCCTCGTTGTGTTTGAATACTGGAACTTACCTGTGTCTGTAAGTATACCGGTATATAAACTCAGGGCTATTTCTCTGTCAAAATATTTTTTAAAATATTTGTCAAAAAATGCAAAAATAATTTCGGCAGTTGCACATTTTGAAGATTCTACAATATTTATATGCCCAAAATTAGTATTGCTTAAATGATGGTCTATATTGATAATATACTCTGCATTTTCCCTTAATTTTTCTTCGTCAATCCTTATTCTTTTAATATCCGCACAGTCAAGAAAAACAGCGGTATATTTATTTTTAAAACTAATATCAGATATATTATTAATTACTTTATTAATATAAGGCAGGAATCCATACTGATAAGGCATTTCGCTGTCGCAAACCATTTCTGCTTTTTTACCCATATTAAGGAGCAGTCTGTAAAATGCGATTGAGGATCCTATGCCGTCACCATCAGGATAGGAATGCGTAAAAATTACAAAATTATCATTATTTTTTAAAATTTCTGCAATTTTTTCCAGATTATTTTCAAATTCCAAAACAAAAACTCCGCGCTAAGATTGTATTTCTTTTGATTTTATTTTTTCAAGTATTTCGTTAATCCTTGTTCCTTTTTCAATAGTTTCATCATATATAAATTTTATTTCTGGAGTATTCCTCATTTTTATTCTTTCCAGAATATTTTTTTTGATGAATCCTTTGCAGTTATTTAAGCCTTCAAGAGAAGTTTTAAGATTTTCCTCTTTATTTAAAACAGTAAAATAAACATCCATATAATGAAAGTCTGCTGAAAGTTTTACATAGGTCAGAGTAACAAATCCTATTCTGGGATCTTTTACTTTTGAATTCAAAATAAAGCTTATTTCTCTAATAAGATCTATCTCGATTTTTTTATTTTTGTCCATTATATATAAAGATTTTAGCTGAATTTGATTAAAATTTTAGACAAAGTATCCATTCAGGCATCAGATAATGAAAATAAGCTTTTATTCGGAAGCTTATATCAGCTTTCTACAACTTCCATAATTTCGAAGACTTCAAAAAAATCTCCCTTATTTATATCCTGGAAATTTTCAATTTTAATGCCGCATTCATAACCGGCAGCAACCTTTTTTACATCTTCTTTAAAACGGTGGATAGAAGAGATTTTACTGCTAAAAACTACTTTCCCGTCTCTTATGATCCTTGCAGGGTTATTTCTTTCTATTTCACCTTCTGTAACGTAGCATCCTGCTACCAGGCCTACCTTAGGCATTTTAAATACCTCACGAACCTCAACCATGCCTCTGTTCACTTCTTGAAATTTGGGTTCAAGCATACCTTTAAACGCAAGGATAAGATCGTCAATAAGCTTATAAATTATTTCATAAGTTCTTATCTCTACTTTTTCAACTTTTGCCATTAATTTGGCCTTGGAAGTCGGGACAACACCAAATCCTATTACTATTGCATTTGAAGCTGAAGCAAGAACAATATCGCTGTCTATAATCGCTCCAACACCCCTGTGAATAATATCAATTTTAACTTCATCAGTTTCTATCTTTTTTAAAGCCTGTTCAACGGCATCAAGTGACCCGTTTACATCAGCCTTTAAGACTATTCCCAGTTTTTTAATTTGTGCAAGTTTGGCAATCTCAGAAAGATGCTCTAATGATATATGTCTTTTACTTTCTGATATTTTGTAAAGATTTTCGGTATATAGTTTTTTTGACAGAAGTTCTTTTGCAATTTTTTCATTTTTTACAATAAAGAATTTATCTCCAGCCTTTGGGACAAAAGAGAAACCCAGTATCTCAACAGGCTGAGACAGAACCGCTTTTACTACTTTGGTTCCTTTATCGTCCTGAAGTGCTCTGACTTTTCCATATGAATTTCCTGTTATAAAGAAATCGCCGACTTTAATTGAACCTCTTTTTACAATAACGCTGCCTATTGGACCCATTCCTTTGTCGAGTCTGGATTCTATAATTATTCCATAACCTTCTGCGTCCGGATTTCCTTTTATCTCATGCATGTCCGCTACAAGAAGAATCATCTCAAGCAAATCGTCAATTTTTATCTTGCTTTTGGCAGAAACTTCGACACAGATGGTGTCTCCTCCCCATTCTTCAGGGACAAGACCATATTCTGTAAGACTTTTTTTAACTTTTTCTGGATCTGCATCTGGGAGATCAATTTTATTTATGGCAACGATTATGGTAACGCCGGCAGCTTTGGCATGATCTATTGCTTCTACTGACTGAGGCATTATTCCGTCATTGGCTGCTACAACTATAACTGCTATATCTGTAACTCTTGCTCCTCTGGCTCGCATCGCAGTAAAAGCCTCATGTCCGGGTGTATCTATAAAAGTTATCTTTCTGCCATTATATTCGATCTGATAAGCGCCTATGTGCTGAGTAATACCTCCTGCTTCTCCACCGGCAACATCAGCTTTTCTAATAGCATCAAGAAGAGTTGTTTTGCCATGATCCACGTGACCCATTACTGTTACAACAGGCGGCCTCAGGACAAGATCTTCCGGCTCATCTTTATATAAATCTTCGAGTTTGTTTTCAAAACCTATGATTATAAATTTAAAATTATACTCAGCTGCTATCAGTTCAATGAGATCATTTCCAAGCTGCTGATTTATTGAAATAATTTCACCCAGTTTAATAAGTGTTGCAATTATTTCACTTGAAGGGATGTTTATTCTTTCTGAAAGCTGTTTTATGGTAACTCCGCCAGGAATTTCAATTAATTTTTTTATTTCCGGTCTTTTTTTAATCTCCTCAGCTTCTTCTGGTTTATCATCTTTTTTCTTTTTAAGCAGCAGCTCCGCATCAGAAACCTGTACTGCTTCTGGTTTGCCTGCAGAGACAGACTTCCCCCTGGATTTGTCTAATTTGTCTTCTTTGTCAAGTTCTTTAAAAAGCACACTGCGCACATTTAATTTTTTTTCTTCTTCCCATCTCAGTGGTTTATTTTTAAAAACCTCTTTTATCGGAGCAGCCTCGGAATTAACAGAATTTATGACACTGCTTTTAATGTTATCAGCTGCCTCAACAGGAACTATTACTGAAGGGGCAGTATTCTCATTTTTATCTAAAATATCTATGCCCTTCGTTAATACAACTTTCTCTGTTTTTGCTTTTATTGAATCATCAGGTACTGTTGTCGAAGAATCTTTTTTACTTTTTTCACCTTGATTTTTTATATCCAATACCTGCTTCTCTGAACTTGTTTTTTTTGAATTTTCACTATCTTTTATTTTTGCCGCTGCATCCTTAGTGCTGACTTTAACTTCTGCAGTCACTTTTGAAGGATTTGTTTCTAATGATTTGTCAATCTCACTTTTTTCCTTTTGGGAACTACTTTTCTTTGCTTTCAGACTACTCATAATTTTTTTATAATCATCGTCGCTGATAGCAGAAGAATGGCTTTTGGCATCAATGCCAAGCGCACTGCACATATCAATAACTTCTTTTGAAGTTAAATTTATTTCTTTTGCAATTTGATAAATCCTATATGAATTCATTCACCACACCCGTCAGTTTATGTTTTTTCTTTCATTCCTTGCGGCGCTAAGCTCTTCCTGGTACTGTGATTCACTTTTGATATCAATTTTCCAGTAAGTCAGTTTTGCTGCAAGTCTTGCATTCTGGCCTTCTCTGCCTATTGCAAGTGATAATTGCTCATTTGGAACAACAACAAGAGCAAATTTTGTATCTTCATCTGTTAATACTTTAATAACTTTTGCAGGACTTAGTGCATTTTTTATATATGTAACAATGTCATCGCTGTATTGTACTATGTCAATCTTTTCCCCTGCCAGCTCATCAACAACCATTCTTACCCTTGAGCCTTTAGGGCCGACACACGCACCTACAGGGTCAACATTTCTTTCGCTGGAGCTTACCGCAATTTTAGTCCTGTGTCCGGCTTCCCTTGATATGCTTTTTATTGTAACTACGCCCTCATAAATTTCGGGAACTTCAAGCTCAAATAACTTTTTTATAAGACCGCTGTGTGTTCTGGATACAATTACCTGAGGACCCTTTGAAGTCTTTTTAACTTCAGAAATATAACATTTTATTCTTTCTCCATGTCTGTATTTTTCTCCGGGAACCTGTTCATTTGCAGGCAGCAGGGCTTCAACTTTACCCAGATCTACAAGTGTCCACCTGGCATCATGCTGTTGAATAATGCCGATTACCATATCTCCGACACGTTCTTTAAACTCATTATACATTACTTCCCGCTCAGCTTCTTTGATTTTCTGGGTAATTACCTGTTTTGCTGTCTGGGCTGCTACTCTGCCAAAATTTTCCGGTGTTACGTCAATTTCAGCAGCACCTTCCTTTTTTGCTTCATCTTCTTCAAGAATTCTAAAAACCTTTATTTCTCCGGAACTAGGGTCAAAATCAACCCTGGCATTAAAATTTGCCCTATAATTCTTTTTATAAGCAGAAACCAGGGCAATTTTTAAACCATCGATTAAAACATCGAGCACAATCCCTTTTTCTCTTTCAAGTTCCTTTAAAGCTATAATTAATTCCTTGTTCAAGTTTACTCACCCGCTGTTAAAATTTACAAAACTAATAAAAATAGTGGGGCTTGCCCACTACGTCTATTAATTAAATTTAATAAAAATATTTCAATCGATTATAACATGAAAATAAATAATTTCAACACTTAAGATGAGAGCAGCTGTTTTAAATTTGTAAATCTGTTTTCAACATTGTTTTTACTTACAGCCATTCCAATTGCCTTTTTGCTGCCTATAACCACAGCCAGCTCTTTTGCTCTTGTAATTGCAGTATAGAGCAAATTTCTCTGAAGAAGCATATAGTGCGATGTAAGAACAGGTATAATGACGCATTTGAATTCGGAACCCTGTGATTTATGTATGGAAATTGCATAAGACAGATTAATTTCATCTGTATCAAAAAAATTATATGTGACAATTTTATCATTAAAATCAACTTTAAACTCCTGTAATTCAAAATCTATATCCCTGATAAAACCTATATCGCCATTATAGACATCTTTTTCGTAATTGTTTTTTTGC
Source organism: uncultured Actinomycetota bacterium (assembly GCA_964398155.1). GTDB lineage: Bacteria > Actinomycetota > Humimicrobiia > Humimicrobiales > Humimicrobiaceae > JAMDDL01. The sequence continues at coordinate 10,774 of CAYNMO010000072.1, forward strand.
TGAATAACTTTATCATTTTCTCTGAATTCATAATTCCCCCTCATAATCTTTTTTGGGCTACTGTTAAATTTATTCTGAATTCTTGAATTTAAATTTTCCACTCCTACTGTTCCTTTATTTACAGGTACAAGAACCTGTACATCTTTTAGCGGATCAAATCCGAATTTATTGGGCAGATTATGATAAAGCATATTTATTATAGTATCTACAACTTCCTCCTGATCAGTTTTTTCAATAAAATAAAAATCATTTATTCTGTCGTCATCATCCTGATTAAAGCTAAGGCTTGGAAATATTCCGTCTCTTATCCTGTGAGCATTGTATATTATCCTGCTT
>CAYNMO010000073.1:0-9538 GCA_964398155.1 uncultured Actinomycetota bacterium
ATTAATATATTTTTATTAAAATTATTTACTAAAAATTTAATTGGGATAAAATTAATATTGGTATTAGTATTATATGAAATTTTTTTGTTAAATTTACTATATTTAAGTCAGGCAGCTGCTTAATTATCCAAATAGCAACAGGTAATGAATGTTTTTTTGTTTTAATAAAATGTATCTTTAAAGCACTCGCTATACCTATATCAGGTAAATAAATGACAGCAGTATACAGACTGCTGGAGAAAGGGTAACAATAAAAGTCATGGCAGGAAGATTTATTAAAATAATTTAAATTTTAAACCACGTATCGTATATTTTTTTATAAGTACCATCATCTCTTAATTCTTTTAGCGCCTGATTTATCTTTTCAGTTAATGGGCTGCCCTTTTTAAGAACTATCGAATACTGTATGATTGATTCCATTCTGCTTATAAACCTGTAAGTGTCAGGATCTTCATTTAAAATTTTTACTCCTATTGGAATAGAAATAAGAATTCCCTGGATTTCTTCAGCTTTTAAACCCTTAATAAGCGCTACAACATCATCGTATCCGGTTACTAAATACTCTGAGAGAACATCGGGGTTTAAATCTTCCATCTCGTTTTTAAGCATTCCAACTTTTTTATTTACCAGCTCTCCTTTTAGAGTAATACTGCTGCTGCTTAATGTAAGTGATATGAATTCAAGATTGTAGTAAGGTTCTGAAAAATCATTTGATTTTTGCCTCTCTGCTGAATTTGAGACACCGGATATAATTGCATCTATATCTGCATCATTGATTCTTTCAAATATTTCATTCCATGATATCTGGGTGATTTTTAGTTCTCTGCCTAATCTTTTTGCTATTTCTACGGCAATATCGATGTCAAAACCTGAAACTTTGTCTTCCATTAAAAAAGCAAATGGAGGAAACGTAGAATCCACGGCTATATTTAAATACTTCAGGGATTCTGTGCTTTCCGCTTTTGTTGACTGTGCACTGCTTTTTACACCGTTGTTTTTCCCGCAGCTTATAGCCAGCAGGGATAAAATAATTAATGCTGATACTAATAATGCTGCTGCGGTTTTAAGAATTACTGTTTTGCTTCTATCGGATAACTTAAAATTTATATATTTAATTTTGATGCCTTTCTGTCTTTATATCCCGCAATATAAATAATATGCGGTTTACTTATAAAATATTATAACTATTACCAAAAAAACAATCCTATATTATCTCTTCTGGTGACGGGAAAATAACACCTGATGCAAAATGATCGGCAAATGATGGAAATACGGTGAGCTCAAGATAAACATCCTTTTTGCCTATGTCCTCTGAAATTTTTCTCTGCTCTTTTGAGACGAGCGCCATTTTGGCTCCGATGCTTGCGGCATTTCCTACCTGGCTTATTTTATTTAACTCTACCTTTGGAAACATTCCAATGTTTATTACATTTTTGGGATCAATATATGAACCAAATGCACCTGCTATAATGATTTTGTCAATGTCCGTAAAAGTTATTTTTGCATTTTCAAGCAGTATTTCAATGCCAGCTCTCATTGCACCCTTTGCCAGCTGAATTTCAACAATATCTCTCTGATTTATTGAAATACTTTCATCACACATATCTAAAAAACTTTCTGTATCTTGAATATTTATAGCTCCTGACTCACTAATGATGTCAGTACTGTCGACTTTACAGGTTTTTATTTTTTTTATTCTCTTTTTGTGAAAATCAGGAGACAGAACAAACTGAAGATTACCAAGATTGTCTTTGCATATGCAGTTGCTTTCAGGATTGAATTTTCCTCTGTTGTTTATAATATTGGCTTTAAGCAGTTCCGCAATCGCATCCAGTATGCCTGATCCGCAGATTCCAACAGGATCCTTGTCATCTATCGTCTGGATATTGGGAATACAAGTCTCTGAATCTATTATGACCCTTTCTATTGCTCCGGGTGCAGCTCTCATTCCATAACGTATATGAGCTCCTTCAAAAGCGGGTCCGGATGCAGTTGAGACGCTGCATAGTTTTCCATTGCTTATAAGTGCAATCTCCGTATTTGTTCCAATATCTATACCTATACAATTTCCCTTCATATCGTTTAAGCCCGAAGCCAGTATCATTGCGAGATGATCTGAACCAATAAAGCCAGCCACAACAGGCATTAGATAAATATAACCCCCTGCAGCAATTCTTACACCCACTTCTCTTGATTTTAAATCAATGCTTTCACTTGTTAAAGCAGGAAATGGTGCGAGCCCAAGCTGTCTGACCGGAAGACCCAAAAACAAATGATGCATTGCTGTATTTCCAACCAGAGATATTTCAAGAATCTGCGTAACTTTTAAATTGTTTAAATCACATAAATCTTTTATAATTCCGTTAATAGCGTCAATAACAATCTGCGCAATCTCCCTAAGCTTCATACTATTTTCTGACGCAAAGTCTATTCTGCTCATTACGTCCTCACCGAAGCTTATCTGGGGGTTCATAACACCTTTTTTATCTACTGTTTTTCCTGTAGATAAATCTACAAGCAGCGCAGCTATCTTAGTAGTTCCCAAATCAATAGCTATCCCGAAATTTATGGCAGTTGTGTCCCCGCCTTCAATTAATATTATTTCGTTGTTTCTTACTGCCGCAGTTATCTCCCATTTATTATCTCTAAGTATCCCAGGCATTTCTCCTAATACCTGAAAGTCAATTTTTTCCGCAGTTACGCCATGGATATTTTTTAATGAATCGTTGATCCTGTTAAAATCTGCCTTTACGTCTTTTAATGTTGCCCGCTCAAGTTTTAAATAATATTTTTTAATTATAGGATCAATTTTTATTTCCCTTTCCTGGCCTGAAACCTGAAGCTTCTGTTCTTCGCTCAGTGAGGAGGCAGGAATATAAATAGTGGTATCTTCAATAAAATCATGCTGGCAGGCAAGCCTTACATTGTGTGAAATTTCTTCCTTGGAAAGCACTTTAAGTTCCTGCTCGGTTGGATTAACTTCTCTGCCGTTCATAAAAATTATCCTGCACTTGCCACATGTGCCTTTACTACGGCATATTGATTTTATTTCTATTCCAGCATCTTTAATGGCTTTAAGGCAATTAATGGAACTGTCAGTTAAAAATCTGATACCTATAGGCTCTACCTGTATTTTTATTTTATTTTTTGGCATTTTTTTTTTTTTTTTCTTTGATAAATATTTTAAAATCGGGTCCTGTTTTCATTAAAACTGCTATTTCTGCATCTTTATTTGCAGGTTTAATTTTTCCGATCCATCCTTCAGTATAACAAGCTTCATTTATAAGCTCAGGTGAATCTTCAAGCTCTCCGTTTACTTCTATAATTTCCCCGGAAAATGGTGCAAAAACTCTGCCAACCCATTTCCCTGATTCAAGACTTGAAACAGATTTGCCCTGTTCTGCCTTTGAACCTTTCACTGGAAGTTCAATAAAAACAATTTCTCCTGCCATTTTTTGAAAGTATTCAGTTGCACCAAATAATATATTCCCATCTTCAAGAATTTTCCCCCAAAAATGATTTTTTTCATAATAAAGATCATCGGGAAACTCATAGCTGTCAATATTCATTTGTTATCTCCTGTTTCTAAAATTAAAATTATTAATTATTAATACTAAATACTTAAAAAACAAAAAATTATTTTAACTTAAATAATCAAAATAATATATAATTTTTTTATAATAAATCTTTAGATGCCTTGCGTGAAAAAATAAGGCCGCTCTTTTTATAAATTTTCTCCCCGAATGCTCTTAAGAACCAGCTCCGGCAGATCAATTGCTTTGATTTTTATATCAGCCTCTTTTTTCTTCTTCTTTAGAGCAGCATCTATTGTTCTGTTGCATTGCTGACAGGAAGTAACAACCATATCGGAACCTGTATCGATAATCTCATCAGCTTTCGAAAGAGCTATTTTTGAAGCCAGAATCTGATTTACAGATTCAAGATTGCCTCCTCCTCCACAGCAATTTGCGAGTTTTCTGTTTGCTGCTATTTCGACAAATTCAATTCCGGGAATACTTTTTATTACTTCTCTTGGTTCTTCATATATTCCTGAATTTCTTCCAAGATCGCAGGGGTCATGATAAGTAACTTTGCCGGACATGGGATTAAGCATAATTTTCTTCTCTTTTATGAGCCTTAATAAATATTGAGAAATGTGAAGTATCTCAAAATCAATCTTTTCGTTAAAGTATTTTGGATATTCATGCTTCCATGTGTGATAACAGGAAGGACAGGATAAAACAAGAAGTTTTGCGCCTTTTGATTTTACTGCATTAATATTATGATTTGCCATATCACTGGTTACATCTTTTATGCCGGAGTTAACAAGAGGAAAGCCGCAGCACCATTCTTCTTCACCCAGAAGAGTAAAATCCACTTTGGCACTCTCCAAATCCTGTACTACACTGCGGGGAATACCAAAAGACCTTGGAGAAAAGGAGGAGACGCAGCCTGTAAAATATACAACCTCTGCTTTTTCTTTGACATATTTTTGCGGACCCTCGCCCAAAAGCTGTTTTGTCCAGTCAAGTCTGCCAATATTACTGTCAAATGTCACATTATAAGCGCTTTTTATTCTGGCCTTTAAAATATCAAGAACTTCAGGATATTTGCGTGCATCTATAAGATCAGATTTTGCAGTATCTATCATCTCGTTTATCTTTACTCCGCTTGGGCATTCACTGTCGCAAAGATTGCATGCAGTGCAGGTGAACAGTTTTTGAGAAACTTTATCAGTATATTCAATCCTGGATTTGGATACCGCCTCAAGCAGACTCATTTTACCCCTGGGGGAAAGACTTTCATCCCTTGTCTGTTTATATACAGGACAGTATGCAAGACAGGTCCCGCATCTGCTGCAGCTGTAAAGTTCGTCTCCTTTTTGAAATATTTCAAATTGTTCTTTTTTGTTTTCTTCTTTAATTTTTGATTCCAAAATTTTTCCTTTTTTTAATATTTTTAAATTATTAAGTCTTCCGCCAAAAAACAAGTAAAAGTTCCGGCACCGTCTATTTTAGTTCAAAACATCCTGAAAAAAGTTTTTCTTAAAGCTAAATTACCTGTCATAAGCCGCATTTTATTATCTATGCCATTAAATAGCTTCAGGTTAATAATTGGCTAAAATAGTCCGATCTGGAAAATTTAAGACTGAATTTAAACAAATAATTCACTAAAAACTTAAGTTATTTACCAGGGACCAGATAGTTGCAAAAATAATTTATTTATCACACTATGCTTCCCAGGTGCAGTTCATTTTACCGGGATTTAAAATATTGTTTGGATCAAAAGATTTTTTAATTTTTTTCATAAGATTATAAACCGGCTGGCTTATTTCAAGTTTCAAATACTGAGCCTTGGTTATGCCTATACCGTGTTCTCCTGAAAGAGTCCCTCCAAGTGCTATTGTAGCTTTAAAAATATCTTCTATAACTTTTTCGGTTTTAGTGGCTTCGCTTGGAATTCTTAAGTCTGTCAGTATGGTAGGATGAAGGTTTCCATCACCTGCGTGGCCAAATGTTCCAATCCTCATCTGATACTTTTGTGCAATTTCATTTACTGCTTCAACCAGTTCCACGATCCTGCTTCTTGGCACCGTGGCATCCTCAAGAATTGTTGAAGGAGATATTCTTGAAAGTGACGACAGAGCTGCTCTTCTTGCTCCCCAAAGCTCATCTCTTTCCTTTGAGTTTTTTGCCTGCCTTACAGAGATGGCATTATTTAATTTACATGTTTTAAATACTACTTCTGCTTCTATTTCCACTGCACCTTTCTGACCATCAACTTCAATTAAAAGCATCGCCCCTACAGTTCTGTCGAGCCCTATTTTCAAAAAATCCTCTATGGCATTTATTGTAACATTGTCAACTATCTCAAGCGTGGCAGTAATTATTCCCTCAGCAACAATATCACGGACAGTCTTTGCGGCATCAGTCATATTTTTAAAGAACGCAAGGATGCTTGATCTTTCGGCAGGTATGGGTAGCAGTCCAAGAGTGGCTTTGGTAATAATACCCAGTGTTCCCTCCGAACCGCACATTAAATCAACAAGATTATATCCGGTAACTGCTTTTACGGTGTTTGTCCCCATGTTTACTATTTCTCCGGTAGGGAGTACAACTTCAAGTAAATTTATATAATCCTTTGTCACTCCGTATTTTAGGCCTTTTAAACCTCCGGCATTTTCAGCAATATTTCCACCAATTGTGGATGTTTTCATGCTTCCGGGATCAGGAGGATAAAACAGATTTAAATGTTCAACAGCCTTGCTTACGTTTTCTGTTATTACTCCGGCCTCTACAGTAATTATGAGATCAACAGGATTAATATCAGTAATTTTATTCATTTCAACCATAACAAGGCTTATTCCGCCTTCGACTGCAAGGCAGCCTCCGCTAAGCCCGGTTGCGGCGCCTCTGGGAGTAACCGGAATGCCATAATTATTAGCCAGCTGCATTATCCTGCTTATTTGCTGGGCATTCTTAACTTTTACTACAACGTCAGGCATATATTCAAGCCTCGTGGAGTCATAACTGTAAGTCAATCTTTCTTCGTAAGAAGTAATGACATTCTCGGGATCAACTATTTGTTCGAGTTCAGAAATATGATTATTGTCCATTTGATATTTTTAAGTCCTTTTTTTGTAATTTTTTATAAAAAAATTAAAAATCGTCAAATAATTTGTTTTAATTTACAATTACATCATGGCTGTCACTTTTTTACATCTTGACTGTCACTGTTTTACATCTTGTCTGTCACCGTTTTATATATTGGCTGTCACCGTTATTGTTATTATTTAATTTTATGCTCAGTCGACAGCATTATTTATATTATTTATTATTACCGGAACAGTATAAGGACCGTCAGTAATAACATTTATTGTTGCATTGACTCCAAATTTTTTAAGGCCGATTTTTATTGCTTCCTCTACTGAATTAACAATTCGTACTGTCGTTTCAGGAATTATATGTCTGCTTGCAAGCATACAGGAACTGTACAAATAAATTTCAGCTTTTCTTCTTGCTTTAACCAGTTCTTCTAATTGCCACTGGTCTATTTTAAAATAATCAGGCTTTTTTATTTTCTCTATAAATTCATCCAGATTTTTTTCCAGTGTTGAAAGCTCAACAAATTCCTCGCTTCCTATTTCTTCTCTGCATTCAGATGCTATTATTATCATTCCGTTTTTTTTGACCGCAGGCATTGCTGCAACCATGCCTTTGACGGTCTGATAAAAAGTGGCATCAAGAGGAAGTCCGCCGCCGGACGTAATGACCATGTCAGCTTCTTCTTTAACATTTGCGCAGCTGGTTTCTTTGCAAAATAATGCACCGCTGTCAAAAGCCTTCTCAAGATCTCCGCTAAATATTCCTGTTATTTTTTTATCTTTGCTTATCGTTACATTAACCATAAAATCGACTCCGGCTTTTTTTGCTATCTCAGTAGCTTCCAGATGAAACAGATTATTCTTGAGATTTGCAATCGAACTATAAGGAGATTCAACAATATCTGGGCCATGAAAATGCTTAAACATGTCAAGATAGCTTATGCCTGGACAAACAGCTTTTCTTCCACCGGAAAAACCTGCCATAAAATGTGGCTCAATTAGCCCGGTAATTATTCTGAAGTCACTCTCAAGAAAAGTTTTGTCAATGATTATCGGAGTTCCCATTTTGGTTTTACCGATTAATTCGCAGGTCTCCCTCTTTCTGGCATAATGATTGACAATTCTATACTCTTCGCTGATCTGCTTTCCAATAAGATTTTCAAGTTCTTCACCAAGATTTGGCCTGTGCAGACCGGTAGCTATTAAAATGGTTATCTGCTCTTTTTTTACTCCATATTGCGCCAGTTCTTCAAGCAGAGCTTCTAAAATAAGTTTGGTGGGAACAGCTCGTGTCGAGTCTGAAATTACTATACATATTTTTTGTTTGGATTTTATTTTTTCTTTGAGAGAAATAGAACCGATAGGATTTTTAAAACTTTCAATTAAAGCTTTTTTGGGATCCGGTATATGGGGGGCAGTTTTGGCTTCAATTATTTCCAGTAAATTATTTTCATTTATTTCAACTTCCAAACCTTCATATCCATAACTGAGTTTTATCTTCATTTTCTCCCTTATACCTGATATTTTATAAACCCGGATATTAAAATATAAAAAACTTACACTATTTTATTTTTTTTACAAGTCTTTGACAATAAGAAAATTAAAACGCAGCGTTAAAATTAAGGAAAATATTTCAATTGCTTGAAATTTTTTAGCTTTTTTTGCTAAATAATTGCACGGTAAAGACTCGGGTGAGGTGAGGCTATTATCTGATAATCTACAAGAAAGTCTCTTTCCTGAGCATATTTTATCCCAGCGGCTACAGACTCTTTGACTGATGATATGTCGCCATTAATAACACAGATATTTTTCCCGCCCAGCGCTCTAGCTATCCTGATTTCAACAAGTTCAATATCTGATGCTTTTACTGCCATATCAGCGGCATAAAAAATTGAAGGGGAAGTTAATGTTTCAATGACTCCAATGGCTTTAAATTCATTAATTACGGTAGTCTGGGTTAAAGCAGCTATAACCTGAGGATAGATATTTGCTATAGTTATCGCATCAACCAAAAAATTTTCACTTTCGCTCAGTATGGTCTCATACGAATTTTTAACTTCGCTTGCTCCGCCGGAAAATAATATATAATATTTTCCCGGACAAATGCTTTTTGCATCTATGATGCTTACATTAGAGGCTTTAACAATTATATCCACTGCTGCAATGCCAACAGCAATACTCCTGTATTCCACGACTCCTATAGCTTTTTCCATTTCTTTTTTACCTTAACAGATATTTAAAAAATTAATTTGCTGCTGGTTATTAACTCAGTCTTTAGTTAATTATTTATTTAAATCAGGTCTGAAATATTTCCAATCAGACCAATTTGGATAGTTACCTGCCGGGATATAATTAATAACCGGATTGTTACCCGGCTTTCATCAAATTATCAACTTAAATCAGGCTTAAAATTTTCATATGCCTGACCCTTTTACCGGCTGTTAATCGCAAAAAAAATGCGCTCTGCCTGCTATAAAAATACTTGCTTTAACAAAAAACCACAACTGCCGGCATCTCTATACCGGAGCATACCGATAAATTTAACGGTATAACATAAAGCGGTTATTTTTTTTCAGCTTTTTTCTCTTCCGCAGATACTTTTGCAGCAGCAGGTGCAGCTTTTGCTGGTGTTCCGGCTGGTTTTGGTGTTCTGGATTTTGGAATTGTTCCTCTTCCTGATCTTACATATTTCCCGGAAAATATTTTGTCAAGCTCAGGGTGAGGTCTGGGAATAATATGTGTAGCTAAAACTTCAGATACTCTTTTTGCAGCAGCTGTTCCTGCTTCAACGGCAGCTTTAACTGCAGCAACTTCGCCCTGACATACTACTGTGACAATACCGCTTCCTATATAAGCTTTTGATATCATGACGACATCAGACGTTTTTACCATTGCATCAGATGCTTCAATACCGCCAACAAGACCTTTTGTTTC
>CAYNMO010000073.1:9548-10993 GCA_964398155.1 uncultured Actinomycetota bacterium
TGCTCCTTCCAGAAATAAAAATTATTTTATTATAATAAAAATATCTGTTCAAAATTCCTTATTTTACAAAATTCATTGCTCCGTAAATTGACAGTCTTCTTTGTCTCGTAAAAGACTTCGGGGTCGTACAGCCTTCACCAGTTGCTCCGGCAATTGTCCAGGCGGTTCCTCCGTTATGCAAATCTCCGCCAGTTCTTAGAGCTGAACCGTTTACCTGAACGGTAGTAGTATTTATTTCCTGCGCAAAATAAGTAATTCGTTCAATATTTGCTGAATGAATCATGGCAGTATGTTTAAAATTATGCTCAACTCTGCATGCCATCCTTACGCCTTCTTCAAAAGTATCAACAATTACCATTGGCAAAATGGGCATTAGCTGTTCGTGCTGAACAAGAGGATGTGTTTCGTCCTTTGCTACAAAAACTGCGAGTCTTAGATTTTCTTTCGCATTAATACCAGCCTGTTTTAAAATAATGGCACAATCTTTACCCATAAGTTTCTTGTCTACAGAACCATTCTTTATGACAAGATTTGTAACTTTTTCTCCTTCTTGTTCATTTAAAACAAGACAGTTGTTTTTACCCATTTCACTTAAAAGCCTGTCAGCAACACTTCGCATGCAGATAAGAACTTTTTCCTCATTGCAGAGAATGTTATTGTCAAAAGAAGAACCTGCAATTATTTCCCTTGCTGCCCTTGCAATATCGGCGGTATCATCAACAAGTACCGGAGGATTTCCTGGTCCGGCTCCCAAAACTTTTTTCCCGCTTTTCATTGCAATTTCAACTATTGCCGGGCCTCCTGTAGCACAAATAAGGTTAATATCCTTGCTTGCCATACAAATGCCTGCATTTTCAATATTTGGCTCTTTTGTGGACGTAATTAAATTTGCCGGTCCACCTGCATCAACAATAGCTTTGTGAACTACAAGCAAAGCATCAAGAGTTACTTTTTTTGCTGATGGGTGAGGAAGATATACAACGGAATTGCCGGCAGAAATCATGATAATAGTATTATTTATTATCATCGGAGCCGGATTTGTCATTGGGGTAATTGCAGCAATAACTCCGTAAGGAGCCATGTCAACAGTAAGCGTGCCATTATCGGTACAGCATCTGCTATAGCTTCTTATTTCGAGATCTTCAGGACCTAGTGTTTTTTCGGCAGCCACAATATTTTTAATTGTTTTGTCCTCCACCCTTCCCATACCGGTCTCTTCTACGGCCATCTTTGCCCATTTTTCTGCATTTGCAAGTGAAGCCTTTCTTATAGATTCAACAATTCCATATCTAGCGTCTCTGCCCAGATCAATAAACTTTTTTTGGGCATCCTTGGCTGCTGCAATTGCAGTTTCAATATTGTCAAATAGCGGACCTCCGGATGGACCCGAAAAGTCTTTCGCGGCAAACCCGGAATCTGTAGTGACGACATTCTTCACTACATTC
>CAYNMO010000074.1:0-836 GCA_964398155.1 uncultured Actinomycetota bacterium
TTATATTTTTTTAATATTTTTGTAAAAAATATTATATTTATATAGTAAAATTTAAAAGCAAACTAAAGTCATTTTAGATTAAATATTAGAAAATTATCCTGCAGGCAGATTATTTGTTTTAGAAAAAAGATTAAAATAAAAAGAGACTGGAGAAAGTATTCATAAATGGTCAACTGCTTTGTAAACTACTTTTAGGCTGAAAATACAGTATTTATTTTTATATGACTTGTTATTTATTTTGAACTTTTAACCGCATATCATTTGAAAACCAGCTGTATTTGTTTTTTATGGTATAAATAAACGATATATTTTTTTAAAAATAATAACAGCCCTACAGTAAATGCAGGGCTGTTTATTTTAAAATAGAATTTAAATCTATCTTTTAAAAAGTGAAGTAGAAATTAGTCAGCTGTGATAGCTTCAGATGGGCAGCTTTCTACGGCTTCCTGGATACATTCTTCATCGTACTCGTCGTAGTCCGTTTTTGTTATCTCTGCAATATCTTTGTCTTCGTTCATCTTAAAGATATCAGGACAGGTTTCTTCGCAAAGTCCGCAACCTGTGCAAAGGTCATCGTCAATTCTTACTTCCATTTAATTCCTTTCGTTTTTTTAATAAATAAAGCCATCCATCAGGATAAGGCTTAATTTATAAGTAATATACATAATTTTTTGCTGCAATTCAAATAAATTAAATAAAATATTTTTTTAATTTATTCCGGATTTTTTTAGAATTCATATTTTGCCTAAAAGACCACACAAAAAGTATGGATTTACTGTGTTTCCTCGAAGAATTGGTTTACTGTGTTTCCTTGCGGCATTGTTTTAATATCTTTG
>CAYNMO010000074.1:846-10888 GCA_964398155.1 uncultured Actinomycetota bacterium
AAGATATTTTTATTTTTTATTTTACTTCTCTTTTAATAACTTATTTAATTTTTCAATAAATAGCGGTACATTGATTGGCTTGGTGATGTAATCCCTAAAACCGCTCTTTAACGCACGATTTATATCTTCTTTCATGGCATACGCGCTGATTGTTATTACAGGTATGCTCCTTGTTTCTTCGTAGAGCTGCAGTTCTTTTAGCATTTCGTAGCCGTCCATCCCTGGAAGGTTTATATCCAGCAATATAATGCTTGGCTGATGCTCTCGAGCCAAAGGTATCCCGATTTCTGCTGACAGAGCAGAAATTACTCTGATACCTGGAATAAAACTCAAAATTCGCTCAACAAGGGTAAAATTCACGATATTATCCTCTACGTACAGCACCTTTCGCTCTAATTTATTTTCTTTTCCAATTTCAATAGTCTCATCTTTTGAAAATGAAATATCAGCATCTTCATCTTCAGCAATTGGAAGCTCAACATAAAAGTGACTTCCCTCACCCTCTTTGCTTTCCACACGTACTTTTCCTTCCATTAAATCCAAAAGTTGCGTAACCAGGGAAAGCCCTATTCCTGTTCCTTCTACTGTGTTTTTTGTAGTTTTTATACGGTGGAAAGGTTCAAAAATATTATCCAGTTCACCTTTGGGTATTCCTACGCCCGTATCGACTATATGGAAAATTACCTTATCGCCAGATAATTCACAGTAATATGTGACAGAACCATTTTTCCTGTTGTACTTGATCGCATTTGAAAAGAGATTTATAAAAACCTGTTTGAGCCGCATATTATCGGCTTTAACATATATGTTACTGTGTTCTTTGTCAGTGCTCAGTATGGCGATCCCATGCTCTTCAGCCAGCGAGCTGATTATATTTAATGTTTCATTAATAACAGTAAAGAGATGAACATTTTCTATTTTAATATCAATTTTGCCAGATTCGATTTTTACAAGATCAAGCACTTCATTTATAAGTTTTAGAAGATATTCTCCAGCTTTGGTAATTGCATCGACACTTTCCTTCTGAGACACTGTTAACGATTCAACTGGATCAATTTTAAGAACCTGCGCAAAACCAAGAACGGCATTGAGCGGTGTGCGCAGTTCGTGGCTTATGCTGGAAAGGAATTGTGATTTTGCTATATTTGCCTTATTTGCCTCAAACCATGCAATTTTTATAGACTGCTCCAACTCAATACGATCAGTGATGTCATGTGATGATATCGCAACGGTATTTGTTTCATTACTAATCGATGCAATACGCGCCTGAAACCAGCGCATGCCCCTGGATGTCTCAAGCTCATACTCTGTAGTCTCGACCACACCTGTTTTCAATACTCTCTTTATAATTTCCAGATGTTTGCTCGCTGCTTCTTTACTCAGGATAGTTGAAATGGAATTGCCAGCTCCGCTATCGTAATTCTTTGCAAGGTTGGAAGAGTCACTTGCCCTGACACTGCTAAATATCCCGTTTCCATCTACCTCCATAATTACATCGCCGACTGAATTTACGAGGGCCTGAAGATAGGCTTCCTGATTTTTGAGCATGTTCTGCGTAGCCAGCAGATTTTCATTTGTCCTGCCAAGCGCCTCGCCTGCTTTTGCCAGATTTAAAGATGTTTCCTGTAACTCCAGTACATTAAAAACCGGCTGTTTTGGATAATAATTACCCGCTCCGATGCTTTTAACCATTTCATTTATTACCAGAAGAGGTTGTGAAATGTTTTTACTCATATTTTGAGATCTTCTGTATAGAAAAAAGAAGAAGATACAGTAAAATAAAATCAATCCGCAGATCATGAATATGCCAATTTTTAAAAGACTTGCCCCCAAATTATCAACTCTCATATAGATGTTTTTTTGAGGAATAATAAGGACTAATTTCCAGCCTGTATTGCCGATAGTATCCCAGGAAACTACTTTAGTCTCATTATTTAATGTCATTTCGGAAAAGCCGTTTGCTCCCTCTAACATGTTCTGTGCAATAGACGAAAAATTTTCTATATTAGAAACATTAAAATTTTCCGGTTTATATGTGTCCTGTAGAATTGCTTCGCTGTAAGAGTGATCTTTAAGCTCAGTTATTCCAAATTCTGCTTCACCCTGCTCCGGCAAAGCCAGAATAGTGCCTTCTTTGTCCACCAATATTGCATATCCATCCCAAGGGACTTCCATGTTTAAAATCTGATCCGTTATGATACTGATCGTAACATCGATACCTACTACTCCCTCAAGAAAATTACCATTATATACAGGGGCGATACTCGATATCATCCATCCATGCCCGGCCGGGTCAAGATATACGTCTGTCCACTGAACTTCGCGTTTAGGATTATGCTGTGCATCTGCTTCATAGTAAAAATTAAAAGTCGGAATATTCATATTTGTGGAATATTGATCAATAACATCGAAATAGGGATATATTATATTTAATGAGTCAAAGGTATTTAAATAAATAGAGGCAATCAATGGATGTGACTGCTGAATGTCTTTCATTAATTGTTGTCTGGTAAGCACGCGCGCCACCTTCTCGCGTTCCTTCTCGTTTACGGGCATAATACCGCTGTAGAAAATTGCTGCTCCGCCTTCGGCTGCATCCTTCGTTGAATAATAAGCACCATCAGAAGAATAGGCCAGCCGCTGCGCATCCTCCGGACTCATTTCAGCACTGACAGCGAGCGCTTCTTCTGTTTGCTTTGCGTACATCTGAGTCATATACGAAATATTCAATAATTGATTCTGGATGTCTGAAGATTCCAGATTTGAGATATGCGTCAGTTCCACATTGACTTCCGAGGTCATAAAACTTGTCATTTCACGCTGCGACCAGTTATTGGACAAGAAATAAATATTAATAAAAACGAATTCTACCAATATTAAGGGAAGTAAAGCTGTTTTCAGGTAGGACGTCCATATCCATTTTTTGAGTTTCGTGGGGGTGGGATTATGCTTATTTTTCATATCCAACATCTTCTCTTATTCTGTCGAATCTCTCTTTAATAGCGATAAATTCATGCATAATTTCCATAAAAATGTGCATAATGCCAGGATGGTCATACACAACGCTTTTTTCATATTTTCCGGTTACGACAATTTCAGACATAAGGCATTTTAAATACTTTTCTGTCTGAAATCCTTAATTTCATCGGCTTCAATAGATTTAATGGTTGATTTTGTAGAAGTACCCCTTAATTTCTACATCGGCTACACATATCTAATTATTATCACATGCTTTACTTGCAACTTCAAGTGCATGATACGAGTTCCTCCCTCCCTTTTTGTCCAGGCCGGTTTAACGAGTAGGCTGAGTTCATTTTATATTACGGATTTTTAAAAACGAGGCTAAAAAGAAACAAACTATTCGTTGCAGCATTGACTGCTGTCAAACTATCAGTCTGGCTGCAAAATTTATCTGCTATTCTAATCGAGATTAATTTGATATATAATTTCACGATTAATTCCATGCAACTAATTTAACAAAAAAATCAGCCCTGAAAGGCTATAAATGATTAAAAAAAGAAGGCTTTTAAAATTGACTGTCGTTTTTGTATTGGTATTTGCATTTGTCTTAAGCACGGGTATTACACCATTGTTTGCTGCCTCTAATACAAAAATCCAGGAATTTGTAACAAGGTTTTACGTCCAGGCTCTTGGTAGACAGCCTGACACTGCAGGTTTAAATAGCTGGGTCAGCCAATTGGCTGCAGACAAAATAACAGGTGCACAGTTTGCAAGCTTTATTATTTTTAGTGCTGAATTTAGCGGAAAGAATAAAAACAATGAAGAATTTGTAAATATATTATTTAGGTCCTGTTATAACAGGGAGCCGGATACTTCAGGCTTTGATAGCTGGGTTAGTTTATTGAATGCAGGACAGTCAAGGCAGTTTGTACTTGCAGGGTTTACAAACTCAGAAGAATTTAAGAATATCTGTACAGCTGCAGGTATTAAAGCTGGACAGCTTGATCCGGGAGAAGGACTGCCGCCAAGTGTCTTTATTGGCGAATTTAAAATGGTTGCTACCGCTTATGTAGGTGGCGGCAGAACTGCAACAGGGGTGAAGGCAAGAAAGGGAATAGCAGCAGTAGACCCCAGCGTTATACCTATTGGAACAAAATTATATATTGAAGGATACGGAGAAGCTCTGGCAGCTGATATTGGAAGCTCGATTAAAGGAAACAGAATAGACCTTTGCTTTGATACGCTTAAGGAGTGCAGGATATTCGGAAGGAGAACCATAACGGTTTATTTGGTTGGGAATTAGAATAACAGCCAAACACGATATTTTTCAATATTTATCAAATCATCAACAGAAGCGGGTGTTTATTTTGTTAGTATTTATTTTAATTTAAAGAAGGCGCAAATTGAATCTACTGCAAAATCAATGCTTTCTTTACTTATCCAGTAGTGAGTAACAAATCTGTACTCTCCGAATTCGGCAGCACTTATTTTGATTTTTTTTGCCAGCAAAAATGAGATTAGGGCGTCCTCATTATAATCCATGTTTTCGATTGTAAAAAACACCATGTTTATATCAAGCCTGTTCTTAATCACATTAAAATTCTTTATTGAGGATAGTCTGCCTGCAAGATAGCTGCCGTTTTCATGATCCTCTGACAGCCTTGAAGTCATTTTTTCAATTGAAACAAGTCCGGCCGCGGCAAGATAACCTGCCTGTCTTAGTCCGCCACCCATCATTTTTCTATTTTTTCTTGCTTTTAAAATAAATTCCTCAGTTCCTGCCAGCATTGATCCGACAGGTGAGCACAAACCTTTTGAAAGACAAAACATAACCGAGTCAGCCTGCCCGGCTATCTCGGATGCTTCTGTTTTTAAAGCCAGCGCAGCATTAAATATCCTGGCTCCGTCAAGATGAACAGGCACGTCATGGTTTTTTGCACACTCAGATACTTCCTTTAAAACGGCAGTTTCTATAACCTTGCCTGATGAATGGGCGTTTTCCATGCAGACAAGGCCTGTTTTGGGAAAATGAATGTCATTTCCACGGAATGCTTTTTTTAATTCAGGCATGGAAGGTATGCCGCAATTATCATTTAAGGTTCTCAGCTGCACTCCGGCAATAACAGCAGAAGCCCCGACTTCATGAATAACGATATGGTTATTTTGGGGTATTATTACCTCATCTCCTCTTTCTGTGTGAGTCAGTACTGCAAGCTGGTTTCCGAAAGTGCCTGTTGGTACAAACAATGCTGACTCTTTACCAACCGCTTCTGCAGCTTTTTTTTCAAGAAGATTAACTGTTGGGTCGTCTCCATAAACATCATCTCCGACTTTTGCAGCACGCATTGCATCCAGCATTTCTGCAGTTGGTTCAGTTACGGTATCGCTTCTAAAATCTATATATTCCATATTCCTCTTTTTATATTCTTATTTTAAACATTAAAAACACATTTATATTAAGCAAATAAAAGGATTTAATAAAGAAAAAAATAAATTGAGCACAGACTTCATAAAATCAATTCGCTTTTATTCTATAAAATCAATAGATAAATTTGTTCCAGATAAATGATCCGGTTTTAATGAATTATTTAGACAAAATAAGATTAAAATATTTTTAATAATAAAAATTTAGATGGTAACTTTTCGGAAATCAATTGCCAGGTATTGAAAATAAATACACTTTTAGCTTATAAAACTAAAAAATTAATCAGTTTCTGGTTAATAATTAAATTTCCCTTAATGACAGAGTCTAAAAATTAAGTTATCAAAGCACCAAAACTGTTAACTTAACTCGTTAACATTACATTTAAATTAAGGCTAAGAATGTAATGCCCCTGCTTTATTAACTGATTTTTAATTAAAACTAAGTCAAATCGGCAAATTAGCATAAAAACATATTTTTATAATTAAAATTTTGATAAACTGTGCAAAATTATCAAAAATAATCAATACTTATAGAGTAAAATTAATGCAGCCACAGGAAAGAAGCTTTTCAATAAAAAAGATAAAGTATGCTTTTAAGAACTATCTTGAGATTAGCAAACCTCGTTCCGTAATACTTTTATACTTTACTTCCATTACAGCAATACTGATTGCTTCGTCGATATATGGTTTTGATGTAAAAAAAATCATTCTTTTGTCAGTAGCAGTAATACTGGGAGTAATGGGCGCAAATGCCACTACAAATTATATTGACAGGAAAATCGATGCAGTTATGGACAGGACAAAGAAAAGGGCAATTGCATCAGGAAAAATAAATCCCGCTAAAAAAGGACTGATTTTTGCAATAATACTGATCGTTTCGGGAATAGCCATAGCTGCCTGCGTCAACTGGCTGTCAGCAGTTTTTTTATTTCTTGGTTTTTTTGACAGCGCCATTATTTATAACGGTTTAACAAAAAGAAAATCAAAATTTAATATATTATATGGTTCTTTTGCGGGGGGATTTCCTGTTTTAGTAGGGTGGACAGGTATTTCTTCGGGCCGGGTGGATTTACTGGCAGTCATAATGTTTGTTTTTGTTATTATCTGGACCCCTGCGCATATCTGGAGCCTTGCTTATTTTTATAAAGAAGATTACCGGAAAGCTAATATTCCAATGCTTCCCGTTTTTTTATCCGAGAGGCAGAATCATTTTTTACTTGCATCGCTAAATGTCCTGATGATAATTTCGTCAGTTATATTATGGTATGTTTATTCTTTAAGCTTCATTTATCTGGCTGTTGTACTGGCCTTAAGCCTGGCACTTATTGTTATAAGCATAATTATGATAGCCAGATCGAGCAAAAAATATGCATGGATTCTGTTTAAACTTTCGAGCCCATATCTCGGGCTTGTTTTTTTGCTTCTTTTAATTGAATTTCTTGTTATAAAATAACAAGCATTTAAAAAAGACAGCAATAGTCATTGGATTTTTAGACATCTGCCAAAAATTTTTTGCACTATCTTATCTGTCGAGTATTATAAATATTTTAATGAACAGCTTTAAATAAATACGAGTACGCGGTTCTGTCAGCACTTTTAAGCATTTATTTTTTTTATTTGCAGCTATTTAATACGCAGACAATAAAATTCAGATTATGGCAGGCAATTCAGTAATATGACTGAATAAAACCAGGGTATCTTAAACCAACGGGACGCATGGCTGAAATATTACTTTTATTTTAAATAATTTTTTAAATTTAAAAATGATATAATATTTTGTGGTAAATATTTGGGACAATAACAATATAATACACCTTAAGGCAGGTGATTTAGCATCAGGACTGATTCTGCTGACTTTAGCCGGGGTGTTTTAAGACAGATATTGAGCGTGGCCGATGTTTTATGTTTTTTGCTAAAATTTATCATGAGATTTTAAAATAGCTTTATTGTATTAAAAAATTAAACAAGAGAGGTTAAATGGCTGATATAAACAAACTTAAAAAAGCTTCTTATATGTCAAAAAGAATGTATATCTTAAAAGAAAATTGTGAGCTTCTTGGGTTAAGTCTTGAATATCTTTTTGGATTGTTTAATTACTACAATGACCAGAATAAAGGCAAGTGGTTCTGGCAAAAGGCTGCATTTTCAGGCCCCGTCAAGGCAGCATATGAAAACTTTAATAAGTCCATTGACAAGTTCATTAAGGAATTAAAAAATGCTGACGAAGCTTCATACGAGCAAAATGTCAGGAGCCTGTCTCCATCGCTTGAAGATTTGATAAAAAAAATGGAATCAAATCTCAACGTAAACAGGGAAACTGATATCTCAATGGTTCAAAATTATATGGATAATAATATAAGGCACCTTATTGACGATGCTCTGAAGGGCCTGGTTTAACAGCCAGGGATGGTCTTTTATTTATCCGAGCGCCGCTATATTTATTTTATATCTTTAGCTGTCTTATTTTTTTTATGATGGACCTCGCTGATCATTTATGTATAAATAGCCGATTTTGCAATGGACTGCCCTTTTTAGACTGAACTTAAAATTCTCTCCTTTTTTGAAATCACAGCTATTTGTTTTTTGCTGAAGCCGAAACTATTTGCTGAGCAAGGATATCACTTTGTCATAAGTGAGTTCGCATAATGGCGGGTATGGAAATTTCCTACTTTATTTCCTTTATTTCGCAAGGGTATTACTTGGTTGTGGTGGTAGTTGTATCAGCAGCAGCCACAAAAGACATGGTATACTTTTTGTTTTCTTCAAAGCTCAACTGCCCATAATAGAGAGGTGGAGTATTATCAGAAGATTCAACAGCAATTTCACAGCTTCCCATTGGCATTGTAATGTCAAGCTTTCCCTTAGCCGGCAGCACAAAAACACCCTCGCCAGAACCGCTGAAATAGAAAAAATACTCTTTTTCTGTTTTATTAATTAAAGACAGAACAAAATTGCCAGGGTTTTTTATTTTAAATGGGCCCAATATTTTAGGGAGTTTTTCAAAACTTGTTTTTGAAATAATGGCTATTTTACATACTGCATAATATGGATTTATTGACTGGCTCATTTCAGGATAACTCTTAAGCATAAAGCTGAAAATATTAAGAGCGGCTTCCTGTCTGCCAGCAGAAGAAAGGCCTGCTGCGTACTCAAGAAGAGTTTCCTCGGGTATTTTGGAAAATATCTCAGTATCATAGGGGCCAGACGAAAAAACACTTCCGCCAGAGGAAGCATATTCCAGAGCTACGAAGTATTCATCAAGTGCTTCCCTGTATTTTAAACCTTCAATTAACAGCATCGCGTCCTCAAAGTAACTGTTAAAAATCATATCCCCTGATTGTTTTGCCGAGTCGCTTTCCGGATAATCCCTTATAAGCTCCTTTAGAATTTCAATACTCTGGTTAAAATTATCAATTTTTTTATAGCTGTCTGCGGCTTTGTACAGATACTGAGGTATTTTGTAAGTAGAAATGAAAGCTTCATCGCTATTGGGAAAATTTTTATATATTTCCTTCAAAACATTAATTGCGAGCATAAAGTTTAACGAAGCATTGTTGTAATCTGCGCTTTCATAAGCTTTTTCGGCAATTTTTGAATATGAATCAGAATACATCCTCTTTGCTTCTATGCTTTCAGGGTCTGTGATTTTTTTCTCAATTGCAAGCGAAAGATATTTAATTGTATTTTCGCTGTCGCCTATTTTATTGAAATTATCAGCAATGCTTTTTAATGCAGTATTGTAGTATTTGCTGGTTGAATATTTATCTATGATTTCTGCATAGCTTTTTATGGCAGCGCTGTAATTGCCGCCGTCAACAGCTTTTTGTGCATTATTGTTTAAAGCAAAAGGACCATAAAGGCTCGACAAAACAAGCCCTCCTAAAAAAATAATAAAAAATATTATAAATACAAATCCTCCTTCAGCCCTTCTTGCCATATTAAAAATTGCAAGAATAAGGCTTAATACGATTATAACTATGCTTGCGATAGGCAGAATATCCCAGAATTTACCTTTATTTATAACATAAAGGACAGCCTGGCCGATAATGGCAAGAGCAAAAAGAATAATCAGTATTATGGAGCCAAAACCTAATTTATTGCGTTTTTTGTATTCATACATTTTTCAAAATTTTTACTTTCCCCTTAACTTGTTTGTTTTTGATTTACATTTTTGCGTAAAATCAATAGTCAGTAAGTATAGCAATTATTTTAAATAAAATTAACTACAAATTATTTATAATAATTTTTCCATGAAAATAGTATCTCTGTAGAAGCCTTCAAACAAATGATTCTGTGCTAATATTTCCCTTACTTCAAATCCGCATTTTTTATAAGCGCTGATAGCTCTTTTATTATATTCATATACAGATAATTTTATTTTAAGCAGTCCCAGCTTTTTAAAAGCTATTTTTGTGATACCATTTATTGCGTCTGTTCCGAATTCTTTACCCCAGTAATCTTTTTCACCTATTACTATTCCGAATTCACATTCCCTATTTTTCAAATCAACCCTGTGAAGAGCACAATTGCCGATATATCTTTTATTTTTTTTATCTTCTATTGCAAAAATGAAGTCTGCGAGTGAATTATTCATTTCACGAAGCCAGTCCTGCTCTTTTTTTAAATCCAAATCAGCATATGTTGCAGCAAGAAACTT
>CAYNMO010000075.1:0-3765 GCA_964398155.1 uncultured Actinomycetota bacterium
CCCAGGACAAGAATTAGTACTCTTATTAAAAATCGGGCAATTTTGCTCGATTTTTTTATTGAGATGATAAACATATATGCGTGAAATTTTAATGATTGTTGGAATTGGTGCGGCAATAATAGTTGTCGGATTTATAGCTGGAATTTATTATAGAAAAATGGTAGTAGATTCAAGAGTAAATTCAGCTGAACAAAATGCAAAAAGAACTATAGATGATTCAAAAAAAGAAGCACTTATCTTAAAAAAAGAAGCAATTGCCGAGGGCAAAGAAGAAATTGCCAATATTAAATTCAGAAATGATGAAGATATTAAAAGACAGAGATTCGAGCTTCAAAAACTTGAAAACAGGGTTCTTGGAAAAGAAGAATCAATTGAAAAAAAGGCTGCTTTTATTGAAAAGAAAGAACAGGTAACCAGTCAGAAAGAAAGAGAAGTAGATGAAATAAGGAATTCATTAAATGATATTCTAAAAAAAGAGCTTTTAAGACTGGAGGCAATAGCCGAACTTACCAAAGAAGAAGCCAAAGCCATACTTGTTAAAAAAATGGAAGAAGAAGCAAGACACGAGGCCGTTAAGGAAATAAAGAAAATAGAAGCACAGACAAAAGAGGATTCAGATAAAATAGCCAAAAAAATAATTGCCCAGGCAATTCAAAGATGCGCAGTTGATCATGTAACTGAAACTACCGTATCCGTTGTTAATCTTCCAAATGACGAAATGAAGGGAAGAATCATTGGGCGTGAAGGCAGAAATATCAGAGTATTTGAAAATCTGACGGGAATAAATATTATAGTAGACGATACTCCGGAAGCTGTTATTTTATCATCTTTTGACCCTGTAAGGCGTGAAATAGCAAGGGTTACACTTGAAAACCTGATAGTAGATGGAAGAATTCATCCCGCAAGAATCGAAGAAATGTATGAGAAGGCAACAAAACTTATAAATAATGAAATAAAAGTAGAAGGCGAAACAGCTGTATTTGATACCGGTATAGGCGAAATAAATCCCGGTCTGATAAAAGTGCTGGGAAGATTAAAATACAGAACAAGTTATGGCCAGAACGTTCTTCTTCATTCCAAAGAAGTTGCATATGTTGCTGGTATAATTGCTTCAGAGCTTGGCACTAACATAAAGAAGGCAAAAAGAGCAGGGCTGCTTCACGATATAGGGAAAGCACTGACACATGACATCGAAGGATCTCATGCATTAATTGGTGCAGAACTTGCCAAAAGACTCCACGAAGACAATGAAATATGCCACTCCATAGAAGCACATCATAATGAAGTTGAAACAGACACATTGCTTGATGTAATTGTCCAGGTTGCTGATGCAATTTCTGGAGCAAGACCAGGGGCAAGAAGAGAGACAATTGAAAGCTATATAAAAAGACTGGAAAGTCTTGAAAAAATAGCTTCCGAATTTAAAGGAATAGAAAAATCCTACGCAATTCAGGCGGGTAGAGAAATAAGAGTTATTGTAAAGCCTGATGAAGTAAATGACGAAATGGCTGTAATAATTGCAAGAGATATTGCCAAAAAAATTGAAGGTGAAATGGAATACCCGGGTCAGATTAAAGTAACAGTAATCAGGGAAAGCCGCGCAATAGATTATGCAAAATAATTCAGATATAAAAAATTTTTTATCTGAATTAGGTCTTGATAATGTTTTAAATGTTGAGCAGGACCTTGGAGAAGGTTACGTAAAACTCAGGATTTCTGAAGCCGAAAGAAGACAGTCTCTCCAGGATATTAAATCCGTAGAAGATATAGTAATTGAACTTTTAAGAAACAGCCGTGATGCAGGTGCAAAAAATATTTTTATTGGCACCAAAAAAATAGAAGATAAAAAAAGAGTTATCTATTTTATTGATGATGGCAAAGGAATTCCAAAAAAATTCCATGATCTTATTTTTGAGGCAAGAATAACCTCCAAACTTGAAAATGCTGTAAGAGATATTTACGGGTTTCATGGGAGGGGAATGGCTCTTTTTTCAATAAAATTAAACGTAGACGAGATAAAAGTAGTATTTTCAGAAAAAGACAGAGGCTCTGTATTTTTTTTAAATATTGATTTAAACAAAATACCGGAAAAAAAAGATCAGTCTGCTCTTCCTCAGATAGTGGAGCTGGACGGTGACCTCAATATTATTGGCGGAGTAAGCAATATCCCCAAAACACTTGTCGAATTTAACCTTCAAAATCCCAACATAAATATTTTTTATGGAACACCCTCACAGGTAATAATGACAATGCGAAACAATCTAAAGGCGCAGACTGGCAATGCAATATTCCCAAAATTTAATGATTGGGAAAATTTATCAGAATATCTGGAAGATAATAAAAGTATTAAATCAAGTTATCTGCCAATATTAACTGATGATTATCTGGTTTTAAGCAAAATATTAAAAAATTTTTTTAATATGGAAATATCAGATCGAACAATTCAAAGAATTATTTATGAGGAGTTTAAGCCTGTTGAGCCTCTTGATATCAGAAGTCTTATGCATGTCAGCTCTTCAAATAAAGCAATAATTTCACAAAAATCAAAAGATAAAGAAAAAAATAAAAATCTGCCATTGTTTGATGAACAAAAATTGGCATTTCGATTTAAAGATGATGAAATTAGCGCTATAATAAATATTACAAATGAAAACATAAAAAAAATTGGCAGTAAATATCTGGTTGAACCTGAAGGAAGCATTGATTTTAAAAGAAGCAATAACGCAATACAAATAAACATAGTGCTAAAAAAAGTATAATAAATATGAAAGTATTAAAAGTATCTTCCACTACTAAACCAGGCTCTATCGCCGGGGCGATAGCAGGTGTTATCAGAGAAGAAGGCAAAGTACAGATACAGACAATAGGAGCGGCTGCATTAAACCAGACAATTAAAGGAATAGCAATAGCAAGAGGTTATATAGCTCCGACTGGTCATGAATTAGTCTGTATTCCTTTTTTTAATGATATTGAAGTAAATGGAGAAACAAGAACGGCTATTGTTCTGACTGTTGAAACAAGGCCAATGTAATAGCAGTTTCTCTTACTTGAAGTATCTTCTGCTTAAATTAAAATAATCGTTACCGGTGTTATCCTTGTCTTTAAAGTGATTTTTTTGTTAAAATCCTTTATTTTTTTTCAGTTGCCATAAATATTTTTTTAATACTTATTTAAGTTTGCAAATTTACAAAAACAGATTGTCAGGTAAAATGGGAAAATATTTTATTGAAACTTTCGGATGTCAGATGAATGAGTTTGATTCTGAGAGAATTGCTTATCTTTTGGATAAATCCGGATATTTAAAAGCTGATAATGCAGGAGAATCAGATATTGTAATTATTAATACTTGTGCGGTAAGGGAAAAGGCTAAAAACAGGCTTTATGGTCATATTGGTATTTTAAAAGGTCTCAAGATTTTAAAACCAGGGTTAATGATATGCATAGGAGGATGTTCTGCTCAAAATTTAAAAGATGAAATTTTAAAGATTTTCCCTTTTGTGGATATTATTTTTGGGACACATAATATTTCCGAGCTTCCAGATTTAATCTTTAAAAAAAACAGGACAGGCAAAAGCATTTGTGATGTAAAAAATGATGGTTTTGATTATATCCTTGATGATTTCAAAAATAGCAGCAGTTTCAAAGCCTGCCTTCCAGTCTCCATCGGATGTAATAATTTTTGTTCATATTGCATAGTTCCATATGTTAGAGGAAAAGAGATATCATTAAATCCTAAAGAAGTAATCAAATCAGCGGAAAATCTTG
>CAYNMO010000075.1:3775-6633 GCA_964398155.1 uncultured Actinomycetota bacterium
TGGAAAAGATTTTGAAAAAGAGTATGGATTTGCAGAGCTGCTTGATAATATTGCTCATATTAATGGTTTAAAAAGAATAAGGTTTATGACCAGTCACCCCAAGGATCTTTCAATTGATCTGATCGATGTAATTTACAAAAATAAAAATATTATGAATCATATTCATCTTCCTCTTCAATCCGGTTCAGACAGGATTCTGCAATCAATGAACAGAAAATATTCAAAAGAGAGTTATCTTGAAATAATTAAAAACATAAGAAAGAGAATACCGGACTGCTGTATTACTACAGACATAATAGTTGGTTTTCCGGGTGAAAATTACTTGGATTTCATAGAAACTATGGATGTTGTAAAAAAAGTAAGATTCAGCAAGGCATACACATTTATTTTTTCAAAAAGAGAGGGAACTGAGGCCTGCAAGCTTGACGATATTATTCCTAAGGAAGAAAAAAAACAGTGGTTTAATGAATTGCTTTTACTGCAAAACCTGATCTCCATGGAAGAAAATAAAAAAATTATCGGCAAAAATCTTGAAATTCTGGTGGAAGGCTCAGATGGCAAAGGCATGATGCATGGAAGGCTTGAAAACAGCTCTATCGTAAATTTTGAAGGTAATACTGATCTGGAAGGAAAATTTGTAAAATTAAAAATTATTGAGGCCAAATCTTTTTATTTAATAGGCGAAATTACGGGGTAGGTCGATGGAAGAAATAAGCTTAAGTGAGATAGATATAAAGTTACTTGACAGCAAAAAAATATTTGCAGCCAAGGAGAAACTAATTTCAGAAAAATATTTAATTATTATCTGCGGTCCAACTGCGTCCGGTAAGAGTCTTGCTGCGCTGACTTTAGCCAGGATATTTAATACAAATATTGTTTCTGCTGACTCAATGCAGGCATATACGGGCATGGATATTGGCACAGATAAAAGGGATTTCACTAATTTGGGAATAAACCAGTTCATGATAAATATCTGCAAGCCTGATCATTTTTTGACTTCTGTAGAATACAGGGATCAGGCGAGAGAAATAATTAATAAAGAGTTTTTTGACAAAGAAATGATTCCGATAATTGCCGGTGGCTCCGGGCTTCACTTAAGGGCTATCACCGAGGATTTAATGGATATTCCTGAAGAAGCACAGGGGTTAAGAAATAAAATAAAAAAAGATATCGATGCTTTGGGGCTGCCATATTATTATGAGAAATTAAAAATTACAGATCCTCAGTATGCAGCCAAAATCAGCTCAAATGATGAGAGAAGAATTATAAGAGCACTGGAAGTCTTTGAAAACACTGGTAAAAAATTTTCAGAATTTCAAAATAAATGGCAGGACAGAGAATCCATTTACAATTGTATTTTTATAGGTTTATTTGCTGACAGAAAAAAATTATACGAAAATATCGAAAAAAGGGTAAACCTGATGATCGAAGGAGGTTTATTAGATGAAGTTAAAAATCTGGTTAACTCAGGTTACAAAAACTGCTATAGTATGCGCCAGGCTATCGGATATAAGGAGCTTGTAAAATATATTGAGGGCGAAACAACTTTTGATTACGCTGTGAGTGAAATCAAAAAAAATACAAGGCATCTGGCAAAAAAACAGTATACCTGGTTTAACGCAGACGACAGAATCAATTGGATTACAACTGATAACTATGATAATATTTATAAACTGACGGACGATATTTTAAACATCATAACTTTAATGATTTAATATGAAAAAAATTAAATTCTCCAAATTAAACGGACAGGGAAATGATTTTGTCCTGATAGATTCTCTAAAAGATGAGGCAGTATTTACTGAGGAAGAAATAAAAAAAATCTGCAGCAGACATTTTGGTATAGGCGCAGATGGCGTTATTGTAGTCAGACAATCCACAGAAGCAGATCTTTTTATGGATTATTACAATAGTGACGGTACTGCTGCTGAAATGTGCGGTAATGGTATAAGATGTATGGCTAAATTTGTTTATGACAATAACCTCATAAGTGAAAATAAATTTGTTATTGAAACAAGAGCAGGGTTAAAAAACATAGATATGGAAATTTCTAAAACTGACTACTCTGTAGGTGAAATTGAAGTAAATATGGGAATGCCAATATTTAATGCAGAGAAAATACCGGTAAATATTGATTTTATAAACAATAATTCTAATTTTGCCATTTCTCAGAATAGAATGGCTTTTGAAACTGCCGTTCATCCTCTGTTAAATGAATTGAAATCTGAAAATCCTGTTTTCAATTACAGTCTTTCTGTCGATAAAAAAATTATCACAGTCAACTGTGTGTCTATGGGAAATCCCCATTGCGTTATTTTTCTTGATGATGATGCTGATTTTAAAATGATAGACTTAAATGATATCGGGCCAAAAATTGAAAATCATCCATTTTTTCCAAAAAAAACTAATGTTGAATTTATTAAAGTTAAAAGCAAAAATGAAATCTCAATGATGGTATGGGAAAGAGGATGTGGAGAAACGCTTGCTTGCGGAACAGGAGCCTGTGCTTCTGTAGTTGCAGCGATCCTGCTTGACATGGTAGATTCTAAGGATACTGTCAGCGTTAATGTAAAAGGCGGCGTCCTTAAAATTAACTGGGGTGGGAATAAAAAAGATAACGTATTTTTGAAAGGTACTACAGAACTTAGTTTTACCGGAGAATTTTATTTTTAAATTATTTACATAGAAAGGAAAATTATTAATGATTTTTGAAGAATCCGACAGGCTTAAATCAATCCCGCCTTATTTGTTTGCTGAGATAGATGCCATTATAAAAAAAAAGCAGGGGCAGGGGCTTGATGTTATCAGCCTGGGAATAGGGGACCCGGATACAAAAACACTTGATGCAGTAGTTGAAG
>CAYNMO010000075.1:6649-6920 GCA_964398155.1 uncultured Actinomycetota bacterium
CTATGCAAAGAAGGATGGAACAAGGAAAACCATAAATATCCTTCCAGTTATGGACTCAAGGCTTTTAAGATTGCTGCTGCCACGTTTTACAAAAAAAGATTCAATGTAGAAATAGATCCCGAAAGTGAAGTTTTATCATTATGGGGATCAAAAGAAGGAATAGCAAATATAGCATATACATTTATTAATCCGGGGGACACTGTACTGGTGCCGGATCCATCTTACCCTGTTTATAAAATTGGCACATTGTTTGCCGGTGGAATAACTTACA
>CAYNMO010000075.1:6930-10864 GCA_964398155.1 uncultured Actinomycetota bacterium
TAATAAAATTGATGAAAAAGAAGCTAAAAAAGCAAGGCTTATGCATGTAAATTATCCCGGTAATCCGACAAGTGCTATTTGTGATTTGTCTTTTTTTAACAAGCTGACCGATTTTGCATCAGAGTATAAAATTCTTGTGTGTCACGATAATGCTTATGGTGATATTTATTCGGAACCAAAATATAAACCGGTAAGTTTTTTAAATGCCAAAGGCTCAAAGGAAACAGGGATTGAGTTCTATTCACTTTCAAAATCCTTTAATATGACCGGTTGGAGAATTAGCTTTGCCGTTGGAAACAGAGCTGCTCTTGCAAGTCTTGGAAAATATAAATCCAATGTTGACTCAGGTGTTTTTAACGCAGTACAATACGCTGCCGCTGCAGCTCTAAAAAACTGTGATGAATATATTGATGCCAACAACAGAATATATAACAGAAGAAGACAAAAAGTATGGGATCTGCTCCAAAAAACAGGTATTAATTTTTATAAATCTTTTAATACTATATATATTTGGGCAAAAGTACCCGAAGGATACACATCAGCGTCTTTTGCGGAGCTTCTTCTTGATAAAGCAAATGTAGTGGTAACTCCAGGGAGTGCTTATGGCAAATACGGCGAAGGTTATTTTAGAATTTCGCTGACCATAAATGACGAAAGACTTGAAGAGGCACTTGACAGGATTAAAAATGTCTTTTGAAATAACTCAGAATAATAAAGAAAAAGCTTTACTAGTTTTTATAAGATTTAAAGATTTTAAATTTAGGGAAGATTCATCTGCCTTTCAGAAAACAGTAAGCGAAGAAAACATTGAGGAACTAAAAAACCTTACAAAAAGTGCTGGAGCGGAAGTAATTCTTGAATTTACACATATTCAGGAAAAACCACATCCTAAATATTTCATAAGCACGGGAAAGCTTGAAGAAATTAAGCAGGCAGTAACAGATGAAGAAATAGATGTGTTAATTTTTGATGGAGAACTAACTCCGAGCCAGCAGGGTAATCTTCAGGAAGAACTAAAAATTAAGGTAATCGACAGAACTGCTCTGATACTTGATATATTTGCCCAAAGAGCCCAAAGCAAAGAAGGCAAGCTTCAGGTAGAACTTGCTCAGCTTAACTATCTGCTGCCCAGATTAAGGGGGAAAGGGGTAATTTTATCAAGGCTTGGTGGGGGAATAGGTACAAGAGGCCCAGGAGAAACTAAGCTTGAAGCTGATAGAAGAAAAATAAGAGAAAAAATCAATCTTCTTGGTAAGAAAATTTCACAAATTTCTGTTCAAAGAGAAGTTCAGAGAAAACAAAGAGAAATATCCGGAGTATATAAGATATCTATTGTTGGGTATACTAATAGTGGCAAATCAACACTTTTAAATTCACTGACTGATTCAGACGTTCTGGAAAAGGATATGCTTTTTTCAACTCTCGACTCAACCACTCGAAAGCTGGATCTTGACCTTGGCGTTGAAGTGTCTTTATCTGACACAGTCGGGTTCATTGAGAAATTGCCTCATCAGTTAATTGCGGCATTTAAATCCACTCTCGAAGAAGTGGTAAAAGCTGATCTCATTCTTATTGTTGCTGACATTAGCAATACTGACTTTGAAAATCATATATCAAGCGTTAAAAAAGTATTAAATGATATTGAGGCCAAAGATAAAAATACTCTGCTGGTTTTTAATAAAACAGATAAAATAGAAAACGATCTGATAATAAGAAGAACAAAATTAATTCATAAAGACGCTGTGTTTGTTTCAGCAAAAAAAAGACTGGGTTTTGAGCTGCTTTTAAGTAAAATAAGAGATTTGATCTCTGTTGATTACATAAAATTTATTGTTAAAATACCATATAGTGAAAGTAATTTTGAATCCTATATATATAAAAATTGTAAAATTATCGGGAAAGAGTATTTGGAAAACTGTGTGTGTCTGACCGCAAGCTGTGACAATAAAAATTATATGAAAATTTTATCAGTAATTTCAGAGAGACATAAAAGCGTAAAAATTAAGAAATCTCGATGAAGCAAAAAATGTTACAGTCTCTACAATTTTTTACAGCCACAATGTTTTCGATTAAAATTATTAAAACTTTACAGCTATTTAAAAATATTTCCTTATTACGCCAATAACTTTACCAACAATAGTTACATCTTTGACAACTATTGGTTTCATAAAATCATTTTCAGGAATTAATTTAATCAGTTTGTCGGTTTTAAGAAATCTTTTGACAGTTGCTTCGTCTTCAATTAAAGCAACTACAATTTCTCCGTTTTTTGCAATTTCCTGTTTTCTGACAATAATATAATCACGATCAAGTATTCCGGCATTAATCATACTGTCACCTTTGACCTTAAGCATGAATACTCCATTATTATCCTTAATAAAATCAGAAGTGATGGGAAAGTATTCTTCAATATTTTCCTGAGCAAGTATCGGTGTTCCGGCTGCCACATTTCCGACAACTGGTATTAAAGTAATGTTATTTAAATTAGATTGATTATTATCAGACAAAGTATGTTCAGAATTTAATATTTCTATCGTTCTTGAGCTGCCTTTACCTCTTCTTATATAGTTTAAATCTTCAAGTTTCTTTAAGTGCGAATGAACAGTTGCAGATGAGCTTAAGCCAACAGCTTCTGCAATTTCTCTTACTGAAGGGGGATAACCCATGTTTTTTATGGAATCAACAATAAATTTAAAAATCTGTAACTGTTTTTCACTTATTTTGTCGTTAATTTTTTTCATTATCTTATTGTTTTTTTGCCCAATGCTAATGATGTCAATTAGTTCATGATTAATAACCTTGCTTTTACCGTATAATTAATTTAAACCAAGCTAAAAATTCAATAAATCAGGCTATTATACTATTTATTTATCAAAAATTAACTGCGTGAATTCTAAAATTAAAAATATTTGCAATTCTTTTTTAGAAAAAATATTCAGACCTTCGATTATGATCATCTTATATGCTTGCTATATTATACAAGAAAAAAAAATAAAGGCAAACATTTGTTTGCCTTTATTTTGTAATTATTTCTAAATTTTTGTTTTACTGTTCCAGTTTCTGTCCTTTTGTAAGCCATGGCATCATTTGTCTAAGATTTCTGCCTACAACTTCTATCAAATGATTCTCTTCTTTCTTTTTAACAGCATTAAAGACTGGTCTTCCTGCTTTGTTTTCCAGAATCCACTCTTTGGCAAAGGTACCGTTTTGAACATCTTCAAGTATTTTCTTCATGTTTTTACGGGTTTCGTCGGTGATTACTTTTTTACCAATAATCATGTCTCCGTATTCTGCGGTATCGCTTATTGAATATCTCATGCCAGATATACCATGCTCATATATCAAATCAACAATAAGCTTCAATTCATTTAATACTTCAAAATATGCTATTTCAGGCTGATATCCAGCTTCAACCAAAGTATCAAAACCTGATCTTATTAATTCTGTGCAGCCGCCACAAAGTACTGCCTGCTCACCAAACAAATCAGTTTCAGTTTCTTCTTTAAAGGTTGTGGTTATTATTCCAACTCTTCCGGCTCCCAAACCTCTCGCATATGCAAGTGCTATTTGTTTTGCCTGGCCTGAATAATCCTGTTCAACAGCTATTATTGCAGGTACTCCGCTGTTTTCAGTGAACATTCTTCTTACAATATGTCCAGGTCCTTTTGGTGCGATCATGATAATATCAACGTCTTTGGGTGGAATTATCTGAGAGTAATGTATATTAAAACCATGAGCAAAAGCCAGGATGTTACCTGGTTTTAAATTTGGTTCAATATATTTATAAAATAAATCTCTCTGCAGCTCATCATTAACCAAAATCATAATAATTTCTGCCTGAGCAGCAGCTTTGTCGGCACTAAAAACTTCAAAACCTTTTTCTTTTGCGGCATTCCAAGCTCTGCTTCCTTCAAGTTCGCCCACTATAATGTCC
>CAYNMO010000076.1:0-10846 GCA_964398155.1 uncultured Actinomycetota bacterium
ATTATAAATTTAAATTACACTATATTTTAACTGAAAAAAATATTTCATGTCAAGCATTCTGTTTATTTTAGGCTTTTAGATTAGACTATATGGCATAAAATACCTTCTGGGTTCATTTCTGTATCCAATTTTATTAAAAGCTTTGAATTTTATTTCTTGCTGATGTTTTATTTATTTGATTAAAAAATTATTTTGAATTAAAATTTTTTTGCATAATAGAACTTTATTATTTTAACAAATATTTTTTTAGGTTTTTATTCCACTGATTTAATGGAAGCATGAAAGCTTTTTTTAAGTCTTAATTTAATTATATTTTTTATCACATTAAAATCATATTCTTGTAAAAAGATGTAAAAATGATAATTTCTGGCGAAAAGGTTTACGCCTTTACGAAGGAAGATATTGTTTGGGAGATAGAATCTCTTAAAAAACTTATTATTAAACTTGATTATTAAAAGTTTTATCAATGGGGGAGGAATTATGCCGGATTATTTAGTTGGTTCTGATGTTGGAACGGGTGGTACAAAATCTGTTGTAATTGATACAAATGGCAATGTGCTGGGACAGCATTTTATAGAATATCCGCTTATTACTAATAATCTCGGATACGCAGAACACGACCCGGAATGCTACTGGAATGCAGTGGCTGACACAATTTATAAGGCCATCACCGACTCAAAAGTAAATCCAAAAGACATAAAAGGCGTATCAATTTCAGCTCTTTCGCCTGCCTGCATACTTGTTGACAGGGATCTGCAGCCTCTCCAGCTTGGCCATATATGGATGGATCGAAGATCAACTGCTCAATGCCAGTGGTTAAGGGATAATATAGGGGAAGACAGAATTTTTCAATTGTCTGCAAACCCGGTAGATCCTTACTATGCTGTTGCAAAACTAATGTGGGAGAGGGATAACAGACCTGATCTGTACAAGCGTACATACAAAATGCAGACAGCTGCAGATTATCCGGCTATGAAGCTTACCGGAGTTGCAGTAACTGATTATTCAAATGCTTCTCTATGCGGTATAGCTTTTGATATCAGAAAAAAAGTTTGGGACGAGAATATGCTAAAAGAGATCAATATAGATTTTAACAAATTACCCGAACCATTACCCTGTGAACAGGTAATGGGTTATGTAACTGAAGAGGCCTCAGCAAGAACACTGCTTGCAAAAGGAACACCTGTTGTTGCAGGAACAGTTGACTGCAATGCTGCCTGGGCAGCCGGAGGTGCTGTCAGTGATGGAGACTGCTCAGTTGTTATGGGTACTGCCGGTGTGCTGGGAATTATCCATAAAA
Source organism: uncultured Actinomycetota bacterium (assembly GCA_964398155.1). Lineage (GTDB taxonomy): Bacteria > Actinomycetota > Humimicrobiia > Humimicrobiales > Humimicrobiaceae > JAMDDL01. The sequence goes on from CAYNMO010000076.1 coordinate 1,301, forward strand.
AGGACAGCTTTACAAAAAATATGATAACCATTGTTCATACTGCAGACTCAAAAAATACTTACTCCACTGTTTCTGCACAGCTTTGTGGTGGAATTTACAGATACTTCAGAGACAACCTGGGTACTGCCGAAGTAAATGCAGCAAAAGATTTAAAAATTGATCCATTCAGCATTATGGATATTGAAGCCGAAAAAATAAAACCTGGTTCTGACGGCCTTATTCTCCTTCCCTACTTTCAGGGAGAGCGAACACCTATCTGGGATCCGTATGTAAGAGGACTTATATTTGGGCTCTCTTTTAATCACACCCGCGGACATTTTATTAGAGCAATAATGGAAGGTACCGGATATGCTTTCAGAAACAACTTTAACATCATTAAAGAAAGCGGCATTAAAATAAATCTGCCGATGGTCCTGAGTGAGGGTGGGGCGAGATCAAGACTGTGGAGACAGATTGTCTGCGACATGCTGGAAATACCAGGAGTATTTATGAAGAATTCAAGCGGTGCTCCTTTTGGCAATGCAATTCTTGCAGGTGTAGGAGTGGGAATTTTTAAAGATTTCAAGATAATGGATTGAAGTTGGAGACAAAATAGAGCCTGATTCAAAAAATACCGATATTTATAAAAAATACTATCCACTGTTTCTGGAATTATACACAAGAAATAAAGACCTTTATGAGAAACTGGCAGTCATTAAAGCAGGCATGTAAAACTATTTTAAGCTGTTTTGATAAAAGTATTCAAAATAATTTAAGATTGAAAGACTTTTTTATGATTCCCGTTTAAGAATCGTATTATCTTATTTTTAATGAAATAATATGCATATATTTCCTTTGGAAAGGGGCAGATGTGCAGGATATCGAAAAAAATATTATTGAGCAAATTGACACTAGAAAAGACGAATTAGTTGATTATTTAAAGAAATTAATCAACTTCCCTTCAGAAAATGAGGGTATTCCGGGTACAGGCAAAGAAACAGATCTGCAAAATTTTATTTATGATGATTTAAAAAAATACGGTTTTGCAAAAGTTGAGAAAATTTCTGAAAATAATTCAGGAAACAGACCTAATATTGTTGCCACCTTCGGAGAAGGTTCTACTGAGCATGATCTTATTTTTAACGCACATGCTGATACAGTACCTGTTAAAGTCGAAGAAAGAAAAAAATGGTTCAGTGACCCATTTAATGCAGTTGTAAAAGATAATAAAGTATTTGGCAGAGGGGCTAATGACTGTAAGGGCGGACTGGCATCCATGATTTTTGCTGCCAAAATTCTAAAAGATTTAAAAATAAAATTAAGAAATAATTTATATATAGTTTCTTCCATTGGCGAAGAAGCTCAGGAAGGTGAGACAATAGGGGCAGCACTTGTTGCCAAAAATGGATACAGACCAAAACTGGCAATAATCGGTGAACCTTCAAACTGCGAAATCCATGTTGAAAGCTCAGGTATTTTTTACTTTGAATTAAAAATAGTCGGCAAGGAAGCACACACCTGTGTAAGAAACCAAGTTTTATTTCCTCAAAGATACGGACTTCCCTCCGGCACAGAAATTGGCGTGGATGCAATAGATAAAGTCATTCCTTTTATCAGGTTAATGCAAAAAATAGAGACCGAAAACTGTCACAGATGGAAAAGTGCAACTTCAAACGGAGGCGGATATCCGATACCATCAGACAAACAGGGTCTGGGATATTTTACAATTACGCCCTCCAAAATATCAGGGGGGGAATACATAGGATCAGTATGCGGTTTTGTATCAGTTATTTTTAGTGTCTGGTATCCAAGCTGGGAAAAAGAAGAAAATGTTGCCAGGGATATTAAAGAAAAAATTATGTATCTGGCAAAAACTGACAGCTGGTTATCTGAAAACCTTCCTGAATTTATATATCCCACATTACAGCACTGGAGACCATTTAAAACTCCTTTGGACAATAAAGGCGTCCAGTTACTTGGCAATGTTATAGAAGAAATACAGAAAACCCCGCCAATGTACTCAGCATTCAAGGCGACTTGCGACGGAACTTTTTTTCAGGATGCAGGAATTCCAAGTATCATTCTTGGTCCTGGCGGAATAGACATGGCTGCTCATGGTCCTAATGAATATGTGCCGATAGATGAGCTTGTAAAATGTGCAAAGGCATATGCAATTTTTGCCAGCAGATGGTGCAACAGCCTTTAAAAAATTGTCTGTTTTAGAAATTGCCGTGATTTGTTTGTCTGACTGCCGGCAAAGGTTAAATTTTTATTTTAAAAAATTGTTGTAATAAAATTTATAAGAAAGGTAATACAGGTATGAACTCAAGAGAAACAGCTAAAAAAGCATTAAACCATGAAGAAACAAACAGAGTTCCTGTTGATTTTGGAGCAACCTGCGTTACCGGTATCTCAGTTGGAATTGTTTCAAAATTGAGAGAATACTACAATCTTGGCAATAAAAATCCTGTAAAAATAATTGAACCTTTTCAGATGCTTGGCGAAGTGGAAGACGATTTAAAAGCAAAAATGGGAGTTGATTTTGTTGAGCTGGCCGGCAGAGAGAATATGTTTGGCTTTAAGAATGAAAACTGGAAACCATGGGAGCTTTTTGATGGGACAAAAGTACTTGTTCCCGGCAAATTCAATACCATACAGGAAAAAGACGGTTCATTTTTACAATATCCGGAAGGCGACACAAGCGTCTCTGCCGGTGCAAGAATGCCTAAAAACGGCTATTATTTTGATACTTTAATAAGACAGAAGCCAATTGATGACAATAATTTAAATGTTGAGGATAACCTTGAAGAGTTTAAAGAGCTGCCCGATGAAGAATTAAAATATTTTGAAAAAGAGGCTGACCGGCTTTATAAAAATACTGAATTTTCCATAGTTGCAAATATCGGAGGCACTGCTTTTGGTGATATTGCCGTTGTTCCGGGGCCGTCTTTAAAAGACCCAAAAGGAATTCGAGACATTGAGGAGTGGTACATTTCCCTTATTACAAGAAAAAGTTACATATTTGAGCTTTTCTCAAGGCAGTCTGAGGTAATTTTAAAAAACATTGAAGGCCTTAAGCAGGCAGTTTCAAACAAGATAGATGTTTTGTTAATAAGCGATGCAGATTTTGGCACACAGAGATGTCCTTTTATTTCAAATGATTTATACCGCGAGCTGTACAAGCCACTTCATAAGAAAATAAATGACTGGATTCATAAAAACACAACCTGGAAAACATTCCTGCACAGCTGCGGCTCCATAGAGGTATTAATACCTGAGTTTATTGAAGCCGGTTTTGATATTTTAAACCCCGTCCAGATTTCTGCTGAAGGAATGGATGCAAAACTTTTAAAAGAAAAATATGGCAAAAAAGTTATCTTTTGGGGTGGAGGGGTCGACACGCAAAAAACTCTTCCGTTTGGCTCTGAAAAAGAAGTTGCTGATCAGGTACAGGAAAGATTAAAAATATTTTCAGGCGGTGGTGGATTTGTATTTAATGCCATACATAATATCCAGGCAAAAACACCTGTTGAAAATATCGCAGCCATGGTTGAGACTGTAAAAAATTTTAAATTAAACAGTCAGGGCAAATAGTTTTAATTTATCTGGGAAAAAAAGGATATTATTCTTAATGTCTTAACACTAAGAATGCCTTGATTGGTTTTCAGATGAATAATTTGCAAAAATGGATTAATTAAGAAAATTTTAAGCCTGCCTAAAACTAATCATTGATCGGAAAACCCCGGCTGTTTACCCGAAACCAGATAGGTGTATTATTGGCCTATCAATAAGCCAGACTGCAGATACAGAATATCTGTCTGACTATGTCATTCTTACAATGAATTATTAATGGCCGCAAAAAATTCTTATAATTTTACCCAAGCATGATACGGTAATTTTTTCCGAATTCATTTAGCAAACCAAAAGGATTGGTTTTACCGCCTTCAAGCTCTGCGTCGATAATGCGCAGCTGGCCCTTTCCGCATTGCACCCATAAACTGTTTCCATCAATAGCTGCCAGAGTTCCTGGTTCACTTGCTTTAATATTGACCTCACTGCCCAAATCAGCTGTTTCAGCTTTCCAGATAATCAGTTTCTGTCCACCAATTCTGGTCCATGCTCCGTTTAGAGGTTTTGAAATACTTCTTATAAGATTTCTTATTTCGGAAGCTTCTTTTTTCCAGTCGATTTCGGCCATGGCACCGCTATAGTTAAAGACAGACGCTTTGGATGCATCCTGTTTTTGCCTGGGTGCTTTTCCTGCTTTAATGGCTGGCCAGTATTCCTTAAAAATTCCTGCTCCTGCTTCAGTAAGCCTGTGCCCACAGGTATATCCGGTATCATCAGGCAGAATTTTTACAGAAGCCTGTGCGATTATATCACCTGTGTCCGCACCATTATCAAGCCAGTGCATGGTTATATAATTAAATTCATCTCCAAAAAGCATATGGGTAAAATAAGGAGAAAGCCCCCTGAATCTGGGAAGGCCTGTCGGGTGGATATTGACGCATCCGCCCGGTGGAATTGCCATCAGTTTGCTTCCAAACAGCTGCGAATAATATCCTGAAACAATAAAATCAGGTTTTAATCCCATTATTACATTTAAAAATTCTTCGCTGTTTAATTTTTTTGGGTCCGGTTCATATAGCGGAAGATAATTCTGAAATGCTTTAGTGCGAACATCATATTCTACAGGAACGTACCATCCTCCGGCATCCGGCCAGGCAGCGACACCGGTAATTTCATCCCCGGATTTAAGCAGCTCCTCTATAAACAGTACGCCCATATAGTGTGAAGTTATCAGAAAAACTTTTGCCATTTTTTTAACCTCCCAGCCGTATTTTTTGATTAAATAATTGTTGCATACCAGTCAGACAGACTAACTGCCGCATGTCTTTAAAAGATCGGTAATACTTATAATTTATCAATCACAAAATTTGGAAATATCTCTAAAGCTCTAATTTTACATCAGCTAACTGATATAGTATCAAAAAAAGATTTATATGAAAACTAATTGGCCCCTGGTGATTAACTTAAGTTTTTAGTGAATTAATTATTTAAATTAAGCATAAAATTTTTTACAGTTTTACCATTTTAGATAGTGATTTGCCAAAAACTAATTAAAGTCCTTTCTGCCGGCAAATTAAAAGATAACAAAATATTAAAATAGTGATAAAATTTTACTATTGTTTATCATTATAGTTATGATTAAAAAAATGAAAGCAAAAAAAATAACTCTGTCCTTTCTTGTTTTAATTCTCGTTGCTTTTATTCTGACTTCTTTTAGTGGATGCTGCTTTGATTTCAATAAAGGCCCCAAAGCAACCAAAGCCAATAAGGATTCGGACAAGGCCGCCCAGGACGTGGACAGGAATCTTGTTAATGCCAATACTGAATTTGCTCTTGATTTATTTAACAGGCTTGCCATTGAAAACAGCAGCGGCAATATCATTATTTCCCCGATAAGCATTTCTCTTGCAATGGCAATGGCATACAGCGGAGCACGAGGCTCATCCGCTCAGGAAATTTCCCAGGCTTTCAGATTTAATAATTATGATCCCGACAATCTTAATAATGCTTTCAAATTGCTATTATCGAGCATGAATGGTATTGATGAAATGGTTGAGCTCTATACCGGAAACTCTATCTGGATAAATAAAGATTTCGAAATAAATCAGGATTTTAAAGCCCTCACTGAAGAATTCTATAACGCCTCAGTCAGCTCTGCTGATTTTAAAAGTTCAGATACCGTCAATAAAATAAATGACTGGGTCAGCAAAGCAACTGAAGGAAATATTAAAAATATTGCAAGTCCTTCATCTTTAAATGAGGCAGTCATGTATCTGGTAAACGCAATCTATTTTAAGGGGCAGTGGAGTGATAAGTTTAAATCTGAAAACACTCAGGAGGAAGAGTTTTTTCTTTTAGATAAAAGCAGCAAAAAAGTTCAGATGATGAATAACACCGAGAAATTTGAATATTACCAGGGTGAAAATTTTAAGATGCTCATAATGCTATATGGCAGAAGCAAATCAGCGTTTTATGAGCTTCTTTTAAATGAAGGCTTTGATATAAATTCCCTTTCAGCCAGCCTCACTGCCAGTCTTCTTGAAAGTTATATTACGCAGTCTGCTTCCGAGGAAGTAATGCTTAAATTCCCCAAGTTTGATATCGATTATTCTGTAAATCTTAACAATACTATTAAAAACATGGGTATTAATGCACCTTTTAATAAAGAAACCGCTGATTTTGGCGGTATTGCCCCGGAAGTATTCATCTCGCAGATAGATCACAAGGCAATAATTAAAGTAGATGAGGAAGGCACAGTTGCTGCGGCCGCCACTTCTTTTGGAATGGGCGCAACAGCAGCAAGACCTGTAGAATTTACAGTAAACAGACCGTTTATTTTGTTTATAAGAGACGACAGAACAGGAAACATCCTGTTTGAAGGCAGGATAACGCTACCTTAGATTCTTTAAAACTTCCCCTATCCCAGGGATATAGTTTTGCTTTATCCTGATAAAAATGTTCTCGGCGGTTTCTTTATCGTAAATATGGGTTGTATCATTTCGATCTTTTAGCATATCCAGGAACAGTTTTTCATCCTCTATTATACCAAGCCTGAAAGCTTCTTTGAAACTTTCGCGAGGTGACCGGACAATAATTCCCTGGTTTTCAAGATAAATTTTAATTGTTTTCCACAGTAATTCAAAAGTAAACTCAAATCTCTGAATAACCCCGTCTCTGTATAAGTCATCATCAGCTATTTTTGCTCCCTCTGAAAGCATTACAAATGCATTATTAAGCTTTTCTAAAGAATATTCACTGAGATTTTCTTTCATAAATTATTTTTCCTGTTTTTAGAATAATATTTTTAAAATTTTCTTCCACTGAATCTAAAAAAATTAAATCAACGCTGTAAAGACCTGCTATTTCATCAATTTTTTCTTCAAGCTCCCTTAAATCTCTAAAACTGATTTTTTTTCCTGTGACTGCAATATCAAAATCTGAATTTGAAATTCTGCTATCTTTTGCTCTTGACCCAAACAGTATAATTTTTTCAGCATCAAGTTCGTTTTTGAGAATTAGAACCAGATCCCTGATTACTTCTTTTTCTCTTAATTCTTTTTTAGTATTTAAAGTCATATGAATATTTAAAAATTTACGTCACTTTTCATATTAAAGGCGGATGCACACAATCATAACAGCTTATTAAATATCTGATTAAACTATAATATTATATTTAATCTCATCTTAAATATACCAAATAATATGACTAAAGACAAAATACAATGTAAATGATTCTGTTTGTCTGGCAATTATATTTTTTTTCCAATTTCTGGTCTTAAATTTAACAATACATATTTTTTTATAAACTCGGATATTTCCTGATTATCAATTAACGGTTTGTAGTTAATTTTCTGCTCGTTTAGCCAGTTTTCGGTTTTACCTGTTATTGCCTCCCAGCTGTCTTTTTTATCACTGAATTTACTTTTAAGAATCTCAAGAATTACTGCAGAATACAGAAACTGAAATGTGGCAAATTTATTATCAAAAGAGCTGTCAGTTATTTTTTTGGCTGTTACTTTTAAATTATTATAATCTATTCCTAATAACTTAAGGATTTCCTCACTTATTTCAAATCCACCCGATGGCTTTTGAAGTGAGAGTATCTCCAGAAGCAGTTCTTCCCTGTCGTTTGATATTATAAATTTTTTATCGCTTGGAGAAAACGCCTTTGCTCTTAAATAATGAATGGAGGAGTTGGATTTAAAACTGTCTGGCCTTACTGATCTGTTAATAGAAAAATTGCTATCTTCAAATAGAGGTTCACCCTCACATATATTTTTATTACTTATTAAAGCAGAGTCGTAATTGGACATTAGTGGTGCCGGAGCACCTACTCCTGCCTTAAGTCCGTGCCAGTCTTTGGTCAGCATAACAGGAATTTTCTTTAACACAGCTGCACCTTTTGTTTTCTCTTCTTCGCTTCTTTCTTCTACAGAAACAAAGCTAGTCATGCTGCTTATAACACCGAATTCTTTTGAGATTTCTATTATTTTATCATTGCCTGATTTTTCTTTTCTTCTTTTTTGGGCTGAACCGGGCTGCATCACCATACCTCTTTCCAGTTCTTTAATTGCCTCCCTTGCCCATAGCTGCGGAATCGGGGACTCGACTTCGCCCAGACATATCACAGGAATTACAAAACTTAATGGTTTGTCGTCAAGCATGCCACTGACAATGATTTTTTCCTGCATCTTAACTGTTTTTGCAAATATTGAAACATTGCCGCCATCAAACAAAACTACGTCAGACGGACTCTGCTGAGTTCCTTCTTCCCAGCCAATTTTAATATTTTCAATCCTTCCGTGTGACAATTTATTAAAAAGCCCAAGTATTTTTGGCTCAATTCTTTCTTCGGGATGAACTATCTGAGAAGCAGCTCCTGTAGCGTTTGCCATCTCTTTTATAAAGTATTCATTAGGTCCATACCCTATTCCTACAGTAAACAATCTGTTTTTTGCAGAGTTTAATTTAACAAGTTTTATTACATCATCTTCATTTCCTACTTCGCCATCTGTAATTAATATAATATTTTTTATATTTTTACTGTCATCGTCTTTAAATAAATCATATAAAGGAGCAAGAATTTCTGTTCCTCCAAGATCTGCCTCCGTGTTTTTAATGAAAGCCAGAGCTTTTGAAAAAGTGGCGTCATCATAAATGGCAGAATAATCACAAAATTTATTAAAGGTGCTTCCGAATCGGTAAATATTAAATTTATCCCCAGGCTTCATCGCTCTGAGTAAAATTTCCAAAGCATTCTTTGCCTGTATTATCGAGCTTCCTTCCATAGAGCCTGAGCAGTCAAGAACAAATATTATTTCCTTTTGAAGGGATTTGCTGTTCTCTTTTTTTTCATCTGTTCTTGGGCTTAAATCCAGCTCAATAAAACCGGCACCGCTATTTTTAGCCTCAAAATAATACGCCCTGCTTTTAAAATCTTCTTTGTAAGCTATATTCAAAACAAAATCCCTGTCCATTTTCACTGTATTGGATGAAAATTCCTGGAAGATGCTATTAGTGCCATAGCTGGTTTTTAGCTTGTGGCTTGGACAATCAATGGAGTTTATATAGTCTTTGCCGGAAATTTCGACACTGATTTTTAATCCATAATCAACATCAAAAGCAAATAAAGGATTGATTGTTTCGTCAACAGGTATTCCATTCTGATCCGGCATATTATCAGGGATATATCTTGGTGAAATAGTTGTCGGAAGGTAGAACTTTGCGTCATTGCCGGAAGAGTCAAGAAGTGATATATACTCGACTTCAATAATAGCACTTCTTCCGGGATTTAGGTTTCCAACTGACAAAGTAAATATATTTGGCCTTTCTTCATCAAGCAGATATGCCCCATCCCCTTTTGCCATTGCTTCGTCATATATTTTAAATGCTTTCTCTTTTTCTTCTACTTCGCCCCGGATTATTCTATCGCCTATAATTGCCCGAAATCCGCAGACAGCAGAGTCAGACGGCAGCGGAAACTTATATACTGCTTCT
>CAYNMO010000077.1:0-10746 GCA_964398155.1 uncultured Actinomycetota bacterium
GTTCCATAAGTTATATCATCAGGATTAGACCAGGTAATTACTGGTGTAATTTTTGAGACAATTAACTGAGCTGAATCACTGCTGGAAAAATAGGTTGCACCTACGCCAGTTGGATAAGTACCTGAATTTATACCTGCGAGATTTACTGAAGTTAGTGTAGCCACGCCAATCTCATTTGTGATTGCACTCCCAACTGCAGTTCCATTCAAAGTAAAATTAATTGTTTTGCCGCTTTCTGACGGTGATATTGTAGCCGTAAGAGTAATTATGCCACCATATATGCCTGAAGCATCTGAAACTTTAACAACTACTTCTGTCCATTGTGCGTATACAGTAATATTTAATAATATTACTGTTGCAGCAGTAAAAGCACTCCCGGTTCCATTTGATAAAGTATTCCAGCCATTAAATAAATAACCGGCTCTGGTTGGAGGTGCCGGTAAAGTCCCAACGTTTTCTCCGCTTGCAATTCCAGATTTTGAGGCTGGGCTTGCTTCTGTATCCCCGCCGTTTGCATTATATGTTACGCTGTAGGTTACAAGTGTCCACTGTGCATAAAGGGTGGTGTTAGATGAAATAATAAAAGTAGCAGCAGGTACATAGCTTGTTCCGCGGCCATTTGATTCGGTATTCCATCCAGCAAATGTATAATTTGTTTTTGCCATAGTTCCAGAACCAAGAACTGTTACTGTTGAACCTGAAGCATATGGGCTGCTGCCGTCAGTCTGAGAACCCGTACCGCCATTTGCGTTATATGCTAAAGTATAGCCTGTGCCCCACTGTGCAAAAAGTGTAGTGTTTGAAGTAATGACAAAAGTTTGACCTGGCTCATAGCTTGTTCCTTTTCCATCTCCCTGGGTGTTCCAACCTGAAAATATATAATTTGTCTTAAAAAGACCACCAGTGTTACCAAGAACTTTCACTGTTGAGCCTGATATGTAAGAATTACTGTCTATTGGTATCAATCCTCCAGTGGCTGAGTTTTTGCTATAAGGAACTGAATATAGTGGCGTCCACTGAGCATATACCTTGATACTTGCTGTAACTGGAGTAGTTTCATTAAAAGCAATACCCGTTCCATCAATTTTAGTATTCCAGCCATTAAACAGATAGCTGTTTTTTGTAGGAGGTGCAGGTAGCGTTTCTACGGTTCCGCCAATAATTATTCCCGATATTGTTCTGGGACTTGCCTCAGTAAGGCCTCCATTTTTGTCAAAGGTTACTGTGTAATATTTTATTGTATATACTCCGGATGCAGTACTGCTATCTGTATAATCTTTCCTAGTAGCAAAGGCTTTTATAGTGAAGTCTTTATCCATAATAATTGGGTTTTTATATTCTACGCTTGTGCTCGAATTTTTGGGATCAGTTCCATCAGTTGTGTAATAGATATAATCAGCGTCAGTTGCGGTAATGTATAATTGTGTCCCAAAATCCACAGCACCCTGGCATGGGCTAAAAATAGCGAAAGTCTGTGTCGCATCACTAAACATTACCTGTGCAGTCAGTCCAGATGTCAGCCCAGTAGCAGTAAGAACAAATGATGCACCAAGATGACGGAGTTCAATTAGATATTGCAGGTCACTAATATTGCCTGAGCTGTCTGCAACTGCATAATAAGAATTGGTTTGCTGAAAAAGATCAATCAGTGTTTCATGAAAATCTAATTTTACTGTTTCTCCTGGCAGCCATCCGCTACCCGTAACTATTACATAATCAGCAGGTAAATAATCAGGCTTGTCAGTTACAACTGCAGCTACTGAAGTGACATTAACCGTTCTAGTAACGGTAGCAGCAGCATTCCCTGCAGCATCTGAAGCATTGTAATTTATAATGTATGTGCCTGCAAAATTTGCATTAACTTTTCCTGTTGTTATTACTGCAACAGTTAAATCCAAATTATCAGTTGCAGCTGCGCCGGGATCTGTAAATGTTTCTCCTATCTTAAGATTAATTAAAAAGGCACCGTTTAAAACTATAACAGGTGCAGATGTGTCAGCAGGCAATGATGTTTCTGCAGCAGATGTAGTTGTTGTTGTGGCCTCCTGTATAAAAGATGTCGTTATATCCAGAATTGCTGTAGTTGAAGTAGGAGCTGTAGTCTCCGGAGGCGATACTGTTGTCGGAGCTGTAGTTTCACTGACTGCTCCCTCAGTACCGGCAAAACCAGAAGTAGGAAAGGTGAAAAATACTATTAATAATATTGTTACTGAGATGATAAAAAACCTTTTCATTTGAAACTCCTCATCGTTGAGTAATTAATGTAATAATTTTCTTAAATCCTGAATCGAATGCTTATATTGAAAACTTTAAAATTACAAAATTGAAGAAATAGAAGCGGTTTAAAAGATTCTGGTAAATCTTAAAAGTACTTTACCCCTAAAAAAACAAAACCGACTAAATTTAAATTATTTAGCCGGTTACGCTATTAGCTCCACTTTCCAAAGCGTCCAGTTAATGAAAAGTTTCAAAGCCTCTAATATTAACTAATTTTTTATAATACTATAAAATTTGTATTATATTAATTATATCACTCGAATGTAAAATCAATTCGGGGTAATGTAAATTCTATGTAAAATCTTTAATTACAATTTCGTTTTTTAAAGCAGGCAATTATTATTTTTGGGGATTGGAGTTTGGGTTGCTGAGGTTTGGTGGTAGTGTTTTGGGTGGTTGGTTTTTGGTGTTTTAAATCTAAAATTGTGCCAGCTTCCTATTAAAATACTCTGGCACTTAAACAAAATTATCAATCAGCTTGCAGAAAAACACATTCAAACAAGAAGCTTTGGAGAATTAGTTTAATTTTGAATAATTAGTTTAGTATTGGAGTATTGGTTTAATTTTGAGGAATTGCTTTAATTCAATAAAATGGATTTGCTGAAAATTTCCAGAACAGATTTAAATCTCAGTGGATAATGTGGCGCCCGTCTGAACGGGCTTTAAATAGCAATTAAAGATAAGCCAGTTAAGTACTCCTAAAATTTATATGACCTTATTATTTTATATCCACAACAATAGGCTGGTGGTCTGAGGCAGTGCTGTAAGGAACAGCGAAATTTGAGACTTCCAAATCCGGAGTCACCCAGATATAATCAATTCTCTCATAGGGTTTGTAAAAAATCCATGTCCACTGATCGTCTTTACCCAGATACGCCTGGCTGTCTATAAGACCTGCATCATAAATCAACTTTATCTCAGGTTTATCAGGATGAGCATTAAAATCACCCACCATTACTGTTCTGCCTAGTCCGTTCCATTGATCCAGAAGGAATTGCACCTGCTGTTCCCTAATAAATCCTTCTTCTCTTATGTGGTGTACATGGGTGCATAATATATTTATATTTTCAATATTTCCGCCCTGGCTCTCCAAATTAACCTCTGCAAGAAGAAAGCTCCTCCTGAGCGGGGCTTCCAGTCTGGGAAGAAAACCGCTGTCTATAATTTTTAGCGGGTATTTGCTTAAAATTGCATTACCCCACACCTGATCAGATGCAGGCGTAAAAAGTTTATATTTCATGCCAAGTCTGCTGGCCAGCCATTCATAAGTATCAGCTGAGCCATTTATAACCCATCCTCTTGAGGCTTCCTCAAGACATACAATATCTGCACCGCTGCTCTCAATTACCCTGGCAATCCCTTCAAGATCCAGAAAGCCATTGATATTAAAGCCCTGGTGAATATTATAATCCATAACTCTTATGGAATCCCTTTTAACATTTATTTGCGGATTATTTTTTGCCGGAAGTGCAGCTGCCAGAGGAAAAATCAAAGTAGCAATAATCAGGTAAATGGGAAATAATTTCAAATTCACATTGCTTCTGATACTTTCGGGTGAATTTACTTTTGACTTTGATTTGCCTTGAACAACAATCTCAATGACTGCCACCGCCAAAGCACAAACCACTATGAGTATGGATGTTATAACAGGTATCATCCAGCTGCCAAGCGGAAGTTTCATATCATAGCTTCCGTAATATATAAAAGCAAAAATGAAAAACAAAATGCCGCTGATTCCCATGGCGCTTGTATTTTTCCATGGTATTTTTCCTGATATTTTATCGCTGGCATCAGAAGTCGCTGCCCGCCTTAATAGAATGTATAAAAGCCACCATGCTGCGATATTTCCTATAAATACCTGCAAAACATATATAATTCCTGTTGTCTGAGGCCAGAATGCTAAAAGAAGCAGCAGAATGCCGGCAATGGTCAGAGAAAATTCTGCCCAGAGTCCACCGCCTCCGGCTTTATTCTTAAATATATATATAAGGCCCAGAGCGGCAATATTTGAAACAATAATTATTGTCATTGAAATAACTGTTGAAAAACCTGCTGTTGCACTGAGCGCTGCAATATTCTGAAATCTAAAAAACTGCAGAAAGACAAAAGGCATAACTGCAATAAGAGTGTAAAAAACATTTTTTCTGCCGTCAGTATATGTTTTATCTTTATCAGAAATAAAATATATTTTAACTGTCAGCCAGACCTGGACAGCAATAATTATTCCTATAAAAAGGCTCAAAAAAGCATTGTCGCGCCAGATGATATCCCAGGTTCCAAAAATTCCGTTTAGTCCGGTTGCAACAGCAAATCCGGCAAAAAAAGCAGGGAAAAATGTTGGCAATAACTCAATCGTATTCTGCCTTATTAAGGAAATAAAAAATATCAGACATGTTATCCATAAAACAGTCCCCAAAGCGCTGGCAGCAAGGCTTAGCGGTGCCCAGGAGCTTAACTGAATTATAATCCTTATAATACCCAAAGTTACTATCAGAACCAGAAGCAGAGCTCTTTTGTTGAAAATCTTAAACAGAAAGCCGGAAAAAAATACCATTATAAAAGTCACAAGAGCATATAGTGCGACCATTGCAAGACTAATGGTGGGACGTTCTCTGAGAAAATTGGTTAAAAGAGAAATAAAGGTTATTAAGAACTGAAGACCAAAAAAAGTATTTATTGCTATCAGAGTAAAATATAGAAATGAAGAATTATTTTTCGATGAATTATTGTCCATTAATTTATTATATATTATTTTTGTTAATTAATTAAACATAATATTTATCAAAATGTTTACGAGGGCTGCGTGAGTTGGCAGAAAAAATTAAAATAGCTAAAAACGTGCTCAAAAGGGGACTGTCCCCTTTTTTACTACAAAAGGGGGAGTGCGGTATTGAATATACTCCCCCTTTTTTTTAATTAAATTATATGTCTACCTTGGGGCAATTTTTAAGTGACTTCTCGATCATTTCATCTGGATACTCAAAGTCAACAAGTTTGCCGTCCATATACATTTCATATGATGTCATGTCAAAGTGGCCATGGCCGCTTAAGTTAAAGGCTATGACTTTCTTTTCGCCTGTCTGTTTGCATTTTAAGGCTTCGTCGATAGCGCATCTTATGGCATGGCTGCTTTCGGGTGCCGGAATTATTCCTTCAGCTTTTGCAAACATCATTGCAGCTTCAAAACATGCATTCTGCGGATAAGCTGCTGCCTCTATCAGGCCTTCATGATAAAGTGCACTTACTTGAGGAGACATGCCGTGATACCTTAGCCCTCCGGCATGAATTGAAGGCGGCATGAAGTCGTGCCCGAGAGTATACATCTGAGCAATTGGCGCAAGTTTTGCTGTATCTCCATAGTCATAGGTAAACTTTCCTTTTGTAAGTGTCGGGCATGATGATGGTTCAACAGCAATCATCCTTATATTTTTGCCTTTCAGTTTGTCTGGAAGGAATGGGAATGTAAAACCGCCAAAGTTGCTGCCGCCGCCGACGCATGCTATCAGGATATCAGGAGTGATGCCCATTTTTTCAAATTGTTTCTTTACTTCAAGACCAACAATGGTCTGGTGAAGAAGAACATGATTGAGCACACTTCCAAGACTGTACTTGGCTTCTCCGCCGCTTTTGGCTGCTTCTTCTACTGCTTCACTGATAGCAAGCCCAAGGCTGCCAGGTGAGTTTGGATTTTCTGCAAGGGCCGCCCTTCCGGCATCTGTCAGATTTGAAGGGGAAGGGTGGACATGGCCTCCATACATATTCATCATAATTTTCCTGTAAGGCTTCTGGTCATAGCTTACCCTTACCATATACACGGTAACATCAATACCGACAAGGTTACCTGCAAAACTGAGGGCGCATCCCCATTGTCCTGCTCCTGTTTCTGTGCAAAGTCTGCCGCTTCCGTCTTTTTTATTATAATAAGCCTGAGCAATTGCGGTATTTGGTTTATGGCTTCCTACCGGGCTGACAGACTCATTTTTGAAAAATATTTTTGCCGGAGTATCAAGCATCTGCTCGAGTTTTTCAGCCCTCACAAGAGGAGTGGGCCTCCACATTTTATAAATATCGAGCAAATCTTTTGGAATTTCAATATAATTCTTCATGCTGACTTCCTGCTCAATAAGGCTTGGCGGAAACAGGACTTCAAGTTCTTTAAATGTAAAAGGCTTGCCTGACTGCGGATTTATGGGAGGAGCAAGCGGTTTTGGCAGATCCGGGTTTACATTGTACCAGCTTGTCGGCATCTCATCTTCCGAAAGTATATATTTTTTTGTTTTGTCTTCCATTTTTTACCTCTCTCCAAATAAATTTATTTTAATTGTCTGTGATTCGATTATTCCTTCGTATTTTGACATATAACTTTTTTTAAATTTAATTAGCTTTGCCAGATCCAGGTCATTTTTAATGCCTCCCGATAATAGAATTAAGATTAATGGGTTTGTTAAATCCTAAGATTTGTGGAATTTATTGAATAATTGAAGATATAAAACATTTTTGTTTTATATCTGTCAGAAGATGTTTTTTTAAAATTAAAATCGAGCCTTAAAAACAAAAAAACCTCTCCAAATCTCAAATCATTCCAAATCACAGTGTATTCTTTAAATAATACGACTGTGATAAAAAATGTAGAGACGAGAGGTCTTGCTTCCCGCGGTGCCACTCTACTTCACTGCAATAAAACAATTTATATAAAATAATATAAATATGCAGTGCTCTTTTCGGATACTTACATATCCTATCCTATGATTACGGAGGATTCCGTCCTGATCTAATTTCCTGTTCAATAATTCCAGATATATTTCCGGATTTCTATCAGACGTCTCACGGGCCCATTCAGACACCAGCTTCGCAGCCGCATTCCCACCATCGGCGGTTCTCTTTTTGCTGCTTAATGCTTACTATTCCCGGTCAAAGACTTTGTACTAATTTTAAAGAGCAACTATAATCATCTGATTTTCTAAAAAATCAAACTTGGAGAATACTATCACAATAATTTCTATTTGTAAAATAATTTTTGAAATTATTTTTTAAAAATAATTTCTGAACAGAAACCCGATATCCGATAATCAGTATTCCATAATAATCGGCTTGCACCCGATAATGTCTACATCTGGTAATCAGTGTTCCGGAATAAACCGCCGATGTCCTGTAATCAGTGTTCCTGCTTAAACAGCCGTCTTCTGATAATCAGTATTTATCTGCAAGACTGCTCAGGGCTTCCCCTGAAAGCTTATACATCGTCCATTCATTTTTAGGAGTGGCACCCATATTTTCATAAAACCTTATCGAGGGTTCGTTCCATGTCAGGACACTCCATTCAACCCTTCCGAATTTTCTTTCCCTTGCAAGTTTTGCAAAAAAAGCAAATATTATAGAGCCAAAGCCTTTACCACGCATCTGCGGATCGACAAATATATCTTCGATATAAATACCAGGTTTGCCCAGAAATGTCGAAAAATTATTAAAAAATAAGGCAAAGCTTACCGGTTTTCCTTTATATTCTCCAATAATGGCTTCGGCATACTTATTTTTAAACAGAGAATTGCTGATATCTGATTTTAGAGCACTTACTTCACTCAGCCGTTTTTCATAATCTGCAAGTTTTTTTATAAATTCGAGAATTAACTCACAGTCACCTTCTTCTGCAAACCTCAGTGTAAAATCTTTATTATTTGTTTTAATTATCTCGCTCATAAGAAATATATTTTTATCATAAAAAAAATATTAATTCAACTTAAAAAAACATGCACTTGCAAATCTTGATATGTTTTAGATAAAAGTCCCTGATTTGTAGTTAATGATTTTTTGGTGCAAGACTGGTGAGAGCCAGGCGAATTGCGCCTATTACCGGCTTGCCGGTCAGTGGAATTAAATTAATTTTAGGAAAACTGTCCTTAAGTTTTTTTATTATTACTTTATGGAAATATTTTATACATTTAAAATTGTTGCCTACAAAAACAAGGTCAAATTCTTTTTCATCAAGATGCAGTCTTTTGACGACTGCGGAAACATTTTTAACTACTTCTTCTGCTTCTTCTTTTAAAATTTTGATTGCCACCTTGTCGCCAAGTTCGGCAGTTATACATAGAGGAAGTGAAAGTGAGGCAAAACGGTCTTTTGAAAAAACTTCGTCATATGTCCACCTGTTTAGCTCATCAACGCTGTTTATATTTAAAAACTCAAATACTTTTTCGGTAAGAAGGGTCTCGTCCCCTCTGCCGTCATAAGCCTGCATCACAGCACGAAGCGTCTTAATGCCCATTGAAATACCGCTGCCTTCATCGCCCAGAATATAATCCCAGCCGTTTGCTTTTGCTTCATCTCCTTCTTCATTAATTCCATAGCAGTTTGCACCCGTACCGCTTATAACTATTACCCTGTTTTTGTTCATTGAGCCTGCTGCAAGACCAATAACAGTGTCATTGCAAAGGACTGCCTTTTGCAGGTTAAGATATGGGGTTACAGTATCATTTAACATTATTTTTACAAAGACTACTTTGTCGTAAGAAGTATTAAGCCCTGCAAGCCCAAAGCATGCACTTTTAAAGTATGGCTTGCTGTCATTGCCTTCAAGCTCTTTTATTACTGAATTTATTCCAAAAATAAAATTTTTCAGTGCACCATCCACGCCAATGCTCTTAAAGTTAATCGAGCCTATTGATCTTTCAATAATTATTTCTCCGTCCAGGCCGGCAACAGCTATCATTGTTTTTGTACCGCCACCGTCAACACCAAGTATATAATCCAATTTCACTCCTAAAAATATAGTTTTATAAAAAGCCAAAAACCAAAAAAATAATACCCTGTTAAAAATATCATGGCAGTTATGTCACAACCCATGTCCGCTCAGGACACTCTGATTAAAGTCAGCCTTAACAATAAATTATCTGTCGTGAGCACCATTTTATTGTTTACGCCGCCAATGGTTACAATAAATCAAATAATTCCGTCCATGAATAAGTCTTTTATGAATTTTAAAAAGTATTTCTTTATAAACGGAGGATATCTTTAATTAGGCTATCCTGCAGCTCTGCCTGTTTTTTTTAAAAACAAGAGAACCTAAGGTGGCATGCTTAAAAATGCGATTTCAACAGATACAGTATACCACAGTTTAGTGATTTTTTATTTTAAATATTTTCATGGGCCAAATCTATTGAAATGTATTGCCAAATTATTTATAAATTCAACAAAAAACCTTTAAAAAACTACTTTTCAGGCAGAACACTCTTTTTACCAGAAAAGTTTTTGGTGGATAATTCATTTTTTATTAAATTATTTACTTAGACCATGCTTAAAATTTTTATAAGTTTGGAAGTTATGCCCATTATTGACCAGAAATTAATTAATCCTGGAATTTTTATAAGTCAGATGATTTAGCTAATTATTGACCAGAAATTAATGAGGTGCATTTTTAAAAAAATACACCCTGTTTTTTTAGTGCCAGGCTGGCTGACGGTTCAGATTAATGTTTTACTTTATATTGTATCCGCCCGGGCTGATGCTTCCGCTGCTAAGGGCATTTTTTAATAATACAAGATCCTTCAAGCCTGAAATAAGGCCTGTACCCCCTGATAAAATATCAAAAATATTCTGCTCACTCCCTTTTATAATTCTAGGTTCTCCTGTGATACCGCCCATTTTGGATGCTTCTTTTACTGCGTCGCTGTAAGTACCAATCTCATCTATGAGGCCGAGTTTTTTGGCATCCTCTCCAAGGTAAACCCATCCGGTTGCAATTTCTCTTACTTTTGATACATCCAGTTTTCTACCCTCTGCAACATCTGCTATAAATAATTCATAGATCTGCCTTGTCTGATCTTCAAGCAAAGCTTTTTCTTCCTCAGTAAGCTCTCTGTCTGTGCTGCCTGCATCTTTGTATTTGCCCTGTTTGATGGTTGTATATTTTATGCCCAGCTTGTCATATAATCCTTCGAGATTTGGCACCTGCATTATTACTCCAATACTGCCTATCTCTGAAGTTTTATTGGCCATTATTTTGTCGGCGGCGCACGAAACATAAAAAGCGCCGGAAGCACACATGCTGCTTACAGAGACGAGCACAGGCTTTTCAACTTTTTTTAATTCTTCATACATTTCCTGGGACGATGATGCTATGCCTCCTGGGCTGTCCATCCGGATTAAAATAACTTTTACGTAATTATTCTTTACTGCAGCATCAAGCTGTGCAGTAAAATTCTCTATGGTGACACCTCCTGCTGACAAAAGAGTACCGGCTTCACTGTTTGATATTTCGCCTTTAAAATCTATCTGATAAATTGCATCAGAAGTTGAGAAATCTTTCCCTCTTACTGCGGCTCCTAAAAAAATACCTGCACCAAACGCACAGCTGGTAAAAAGACACAGGACGGCAAGAGACCCGAGAACTATACCGGCGATAGCGCCGCCACTCATTCTTCTTTTTTTTTGTTCTTCCATTTTTTTAAATTTTTTATTTTTTTTATTAAA
>CAYNMO010000078.1:0-2230 GCA_964398155.1 uncultured Actinomycetota bacterium
AAAGTAAAGTCCACCTTTTTAATTACTAAAAAAGATACAAAAAAAGACAAAAATAATAAGTATATCTGCGATCTGGAACTGCAGGATATGACCGGTGTTATTCCCGGCAAGATATGGAGCGAATCAATAGGCTCAGTCGATATAAACAGCTTTAAAAAAAGAGATGTTGTCTACATAGAAGGCGAGGCAACTGAAAGCGAAAAATTCGGGAAACAGATTAATATAAAATCCATAGTAAAAATTGATGATAATGATATTGAATATTCTGATTATATTTTTATAAACAGAAAAATTGACGACAAGACAATGCAGGGATTAATAACAGAATTAAAAGAGTATATCAGCAGTGTCAAAAATCCAAATATAAAAACTCTTCTCGACAGTTTTTTTAATGACAATAAATTTTTCGAAAAATTCTGCAGTGCAACTGCAGCCATAAAAAACCATCATGCTGCAGTAGGAGGACTTCTTCTCCATTCCGTTTCTGTTGCCAGGATATGTAAATTTGTTGCCGATACTTACAGCAATAGTAATAATTTAATCGATGAAGATGTTTTATTCTGCGGTTCAATACTTCATGATGTCGGGAAAACTGACAGTTACTCTGTAAGTATGACTATTGGAATAAATGAAGATGAAGAAAATCTTGTAAGCCATATCAGTCTTGGTTATGGAATGGTCCTGATGAAAATTGAAACAATAAATGGTTTTCCGGAAGGCCTCAAAAGAGACATACTTCATATTATTTTAAGCCATCATGGCCTGAAGGAATATGGTTCTCCTGTGGAGCCCCAGACGCTGGAAGCAATAGTCGTTTATAATGCAGACAGGCTTGATGCCGATATTGACCATTATGCCAATCTGGCTGCTGAAAGCCCTGAAGATGAATGCTGGCCTTTTTCAAATTATTTCAAGAGAAGGATTTCAATAAAAAAAGCTCCGTCTCAAATAACCAAAATTATAAAAGATGAATTGGTTTATAAGCCGGTAAAAGCAGATAATGGCAGCATTGGCAGCTCCAACAAGGAAAAGCTTGAACAATTAAAAAAATCACTGCAGACTAATTCAGCTTCTGATAAAACAGAAATAACCAGGACTGATCCTGAATTTGAACAGAAGCAGCTGCTATAATTTAATAATTTCTAGAATCTTCTTTTAGAAAGCTCGAGGAGTGCCTGGCCGCATATTTTGTTTACGGGATCCCATACTGTGGAAGTTCCAGGTGAATAACTTAAATCAAGCATGTATACGTCGTCAATTGTCATCTGGAATGTAATTGCAGAAGCAAAAGTATCTATTCTTTTTGCAGCTCCTTCTTTCCCTATCATCTGGGCTCCGAGAATTTTGCGTGTCTTAAAATCTACAATCAGAGCAGCTGTTATTGTCTGAGCTCCGGGGATGACTTTTGCGTGTGAGCTGTAACTGCCAGTAATTTTTACTGCATTATAATTTAAATCAATGGCTTCATCGAAGCCAATTCCTGTTTTTGCTATTTCAAAACCAAATATCTGGTCAACTGTAGTTCCTGCCGAACCGGGGAAAATAATGTCTCCGCCTGTTATATTATCTCCGGCAATTCGACCTGTCTTGGCAGCATTATTTGCAGTCGGAATAAAGTCGTATTTCCCGGTGACAATATTTTTAGCACATGCGCAGTCTCCTGCAGCATAAATATTTGAATATGCAGTCTGGAGTTTCGGGCTTGTCTTTATGGCGCCGCTTTTGCCCAGTTCTATTGAAGTACCCTTGAGAAAATCAGTATTTGCTCTTATTCCGGCACTTAGAATGACAAGATCAGTTTCAGTCGTATTTAAAATTCCTTCACTATTTGTAGTTATCCTTTTGACCAGATTATTGTCTTCAGATAATGCAGAAGCTATGCTTGTTCCTAAAATTAAATCGATGCCTTCTGCGGACATATTCTTTTGAAGTATAGAGGATATCTCGTTTTCAAATCCGCCGAATATTTTTTGCGCTTTTTCAAGAACAGTAACTTTTATTCCGATAGCAGTGAGTGCTTCGGCCATTAAAAGACCTATTGAGCCAGCTCCTACTATGACAGCTTTTTTGGGAGCATTTTCTTTTATGAAATTTTTAAGCCCTAAAGCATCTTTGACATTTCTAAAGAAAAAAACATTAACTAATTTTGAAACGTCTATCCCCAAATCAAAAGGAACAGCCCCGCTGCAAATAATAAGCTTGTCATAATTTAAAATTTTTTGCTCACTGC
>CAYNMO010000078.1:2240-3388 GCA_964398155.1 uncultured Actinomycetota bacterium
TGCAGTTTGAATAAAAATCTCTCTTTTCTGCGGGTTTAACTGCATGACTTTATGGTTTAGAAGGATTTTTATTTTTCTCTCTTCTTCAAAAAACTTAGGGGTGTAAACAAAAAGCCTGTCAATATTATCGATTATTCCTGAAATAAAATAGGGGAGTCCGCATGTTCCGTAAGAAATATAATTACCGCTTTCAAGTACCGTTATTTCTGCATCAGGTGCGTTTCTTCTTGCCTGGCTTGCTGCAGCCAGACCGGAAACATTGCCACCTATTACAATAATATTTTCTTTTTCACTGCTGTTAAAATACATAATCAGTTCCTGGCTATTAGCGCAGTTTTAAGTAAATTATTCAAATTAATCTAAAATGTTTCCAATTTATTGATTTTTATCTGTGTTAAGCCTGAAACCAATTAATTTGATACGCTATCATTTTTAGCTTTTAATTTTAAAATAATGATTCTTAAGTTTAATAATTTTCATTATATTACATTATTTATATCTATTTTTCTATTTAATAATTGAATAATACAGTGGATATGATATAAACTTCTTTAAACAACCATATTTTTTATTTTTGTTTTTTTAAAATTTTAATATTGTCATGAAAGGAATTAAATGGACAGTTCAAAAAAAGAAATGCTTAAGAAAAAGGCTGCTGATATAAGAATTGACATAATGGAAATGCTGTGTGAATCTGGTTCCGGTCATTCCGGAGGCTCACTTTCAATAGCCGATATATTTGCTTACTTGTATTTCAGTGGGGAGCTAAATCTTGATCCTAAAAATCCTTCCCTTAAAGACAGAGACAGAGTTATCCTGTCCAAAGGGCATGCGTGTCCTGTACTTTACTCAACACTTATTGAAAAAGGGTATATTGACAGGAGCAATTTAAAAACACTTAGAAAATTTGGAAGCATACTTCAGGGGCATCCTGATATGAAGATAGTTCCGGGAGTAGATATGTCAACAGGTTCTCTTGGCCAGGGATTATCTGCAGGAGTAGGCATGGCTTTGGGTTTAAGACTTGATAAACTGGAAAGTAAAGTTTTTGTAATAATTGGTGACGGAGAAAGTGAAGAAGGCCAGATATGGGAAGCTGCAATGGCTGCCGCTCATTATAAATTAAATAATGTAATAGGGATACTTGA
>CAYNMO010000078.1:3398-9168 GCA_964398155.1 uncultured Actinomycetota bacterium
GTCTTCAGATAGACGGCTTCACAAAAGATATCATGAATCCGGAGCCCGAAGCTGACAAATGGCGTGCTTTTGGGTGGAAAGTAATAGAGACAAGCGCACATGACTTTGATCAGATCGATAATGCTATTAAAGAAGCAAAAGAATATAAAGACGGACCAGTAATGATAATAGCTGATTCCATAAAAGGGAAGGGAGTTTCCTTTATGGAAAATCAGTGTGGGTGGCATGGCAAGACTCCAAACATCGAAGAGAGAGACAGGGCTATTGCGGAGCTTAAAATGTAAATAAGCGCGCAATCAGTTTTGGACAGCAGCCAGCAGAAATAACCGGATTGCAAAACATGCGATTTGATTTGAACGGATAAATTTCTAAATAAACTTTTATCTGGCAGCGTTAAATAAGGTGCTCATTATAATTATATGCAGTGATTTAATTTTTTTAATTTCTTTAAGAAAAATATTTTATTTGTCTTTCTTTTAAAGGAAACATAACATTTATAATGTTAATTTAAAGAAAACAGAACACTTATAATGAAAATCAGAAGGAAACAGAACACTTATAATGCTTAAAGGAAAAAAAAGCGACGGCAGCGTGTCTTTTAGAAACATTGGTATTTTCTGCTGGTCGCTTATTGGGCTCATAATAATACTTTCAGGAATATTTTATGCTCTTTCACTTATGAAGATTGCGATAATTCCCGCAATAATAGGAATATTTATCGCATATATGCTAATCCCCATAGTTAATCGTTTCAGAAAGAAAATGAGAAAAATACTGGCTGTTTCTGTCACCTATATCATTTTCCTGGTCATTATTTTTGTATTGTTTTTCTTTATAATACCGCTTGTTTTTGAAGAGTTCCGTTCAGTCATAATTAAACTGCCCTTTTACATAAATGATTTTTCAATATTTGTAAATAATTTAATTTCTGACAATGCTTTTCTTAAAAACCTGGAATCCCTGACTGGGATAAAATTTTTACCTGGCAGCTCACTGGAAGTAACCAGATTTTTTGTAAATAATTTTAATCTTGAGGGATTTAATATTTTTGCGAGTGCAACATCACTAACAAAAGTAATTTTTAATATTGTTATCAATTTTATTATAGGGCCTTTGCTTGGATTTTATATATTAAAGGATTCTGAAAATTTTATAGTTACATTTTTAAAAATAATTCCTGCAAGACGAAAATATACTACAGTTATATTAATAAACAGAATAAACAATGTTTTTGAAAATTATATCAGGGGCCAGGTTATAGATGCCGTAATTATTGCAGTACTGGCAACAATTGGCATGATGATCTTAAAAGTTGAATTTTCTATGCTTATCGGTGTCATGACTTTTTTCTTCTGCCTTATTCCTGTAATTGGACCCATTATTCCCATAATACCTGCGGCCATATCGGCACTTTTGACTTCACCCTTAAAAGCTTTACTGGTTATTATAATTTTTATCGGGGTTTATATTGTCAATCATTTTTTTATATCCCCCTATATTATAAAAAACAGAACCGCCGTTCACCCTGGTCTGGTTTTATTTTCTTTAATTGCGGGAGCAGCTTTGGCTGGCTGGACGGGTATTTTTCTTGCCATTCCTGTAGTTGCAGTATTTCAGGAAATATTAAGATATTATCTTATAGATAAAAAAACAGCAGATACATAAAATAAACTTTTAATTTTAAAAAAAGTAACTATTCGGCTGACATCAAAAATGCAGACTTATTCAGGCAGTTTAATCTTAAGTTTGACTTAAAGAATAATGTCTTGGGCTGGCATTATGTTTGTTCGAACTGTTGCAAAAAATGATAAATAAAGGAGATATGGCATTGAATTCAAGAGAAAAATTTAATTCGGTAATGTCCTTTGATGATAATAATATAACCATGAAGACCGAGTTTGGATTCTGGGCAAAAACTTTAAAGAACTGGCTGGGCAGCGGGCTTGAAAAGACTGCAGAAGCTCCTTATATGAATGCGCTGGATGCAAAAATAGTCAGGGCCTCTAATGATATAGCAGGAAGCGGAGAGCTTACAGACAGGAATACACTGAACTATTTTGGTCTGGACTCATATCTCGTAAAGTTTCCATTTGATTTGTCTCCGGGACTTCCGCCTAAATTAATTGAAGACAATGAAAATTATAAAATATATCAGGACAACTACGGCCTTAAAAAAAAGGAAGGCAAAATTACTGCAGGAACTCCAATGGTAATAGAGTATCCCATAAAGAATAAAAATGATTTTTACAAATACAGGGATCTTTATGATGAAGATTTTAAAAAAAGGCTTCCTCAAAACTGGAGCAGTATCAAAGAAGAACTAAAAAACAGGGATTTTCCGATAAGGCTCGGCGGTGGACCATATGGTTTTTCATTTTTCCCAAGGCATTTGATGGGAGATGTCGTATATATGATGAGCATGTATGATGACCCGAAATTTTTAAAGGAATTTAACGATTACTTTTTAAATCTTGTAATGAATTACTGGTCTCTTATATTAAAAGATGTCGAAGTTGACTGTATTTTTATACTCGAAGATATTGCATACCGCTCAGGCTCTTTCATATCAAAAGATATGTTTAGGGAATTCATGACACCATACTACGTCATATTCATGGACTTTTTGAAGCAGTTTAAAGTAAAAAATGTTCTTGTAGACTGCGATGGTCTTATTGATGAATTGATTCCGTTATTTATGGAAGCAGGGGTTACCGGAATATTTCCAATTGAAGCAGTAAATGATGTAAGTGAAATCAGGGAAAAATATCCGAGGCTTCAATTAATGGGAGGCATAGACAAAAAACTGCTCTTTAAAGACGGAACAAAGAAGGGAATAGACGAGGAGCTTGAAAAAATTAAAAAACTCATAGCAAAAGGAGGATATGTTCCCCATATTGATCATGCTGTTTCAGAAGATGTTACCTGGGAAAATTTCAAATATTACAGGGAAGCCTTAAACAGAATAATAGATGAAGGTTAAGATATACAGAAATCTTAAAACATAATTGAGCTAGCGAATTTTTTGTCTTAATAAAAAAATGTTTTCAATACCTGTATTGCTCATAATAATAATTTAATTTGTTTTATTTCACGAGACAATATATTAAACAGGCAGTTGTTTTTGTATTTTCGTATAAAATAGAACATGACCACTGTTTAAGGAGCAAAACAGAATCCTTATTTAAAATCTGACACGACTATTATCTCAGGAACAAAACAAAATACCTTCTTCGTATTCCCAGTAAATTTTAATTTCTGAATTTTCCTTTAAAGAATGATATTTTTTTTCATTTTTTATTTCTATTTTTAATATACCAAGTTTTGGAATATTTATAATAAGCCTTATATCAGGTCCCTCAAATACTATTGATTCCAGGTTTCCTTTGTATATATTGAAATTACTTTCACTACCGGGCTCATCTTCCTTACCTGTTGATATTTTTATTTTTTCGGGTCTTATGAAAAAAGTAAAATCGCCCGGGTAATTTTCCCATGAATCTATTTTAGGAAAAGAAGTATTTAGCATAGAAGGCTCAATTGACCGGTAATCATGGTTAATGTTTCCTGCTTTATGCATGATTATTCCATCCTGAATAGTTTCAAGTATCAAAATATTTTCCAGTTCTGTTTTTTTAATATTTTTTAATTTGATGAAGTTGCCGGCCCCAATAAAATCAGCAGTAAAAAGACTGGAAGGATTATTGTAAATTTCAGCCGGGCTCCCAACCTGAATAATTTTCCCATTATTCATTACCGCAATGGTGTCTGACATTGCAAGTGCCTCACTCTGATCATGTGTTACATACAGAAAAGTAGTCCCGATCATCCGCTGGATTTCTTTTAGCTCAAACTGCATGGATATTCTCAGCTTTTTATCAAGATTGGCAAGCGGTTCATCCAAAAGAAGTATCTCCGGTTCTATTATAAGTGACCGTGCGAGCGCTACTCTTTGCTGCTGGCCTCCGGACAACTGGGATATTCTTCTCTTTTCAAGTCCTTCAAGATTAACTATTTTTAATATTTTGTTTAACTTTTCCTCTATTATTTTTTGCGGAGTCCTGCGCTTTGTTAAGCCATAAGTTATGTTTTCTTTTACGTCCATATGAGGGAAAAGTGCAAGGTTTTGAAAAACAAGGCTGGTACTTCTTTTATTGGGAGGAACATTTTTCATGCTTTTGCCATTGATAAAAATGTCTCCGACATCAGATTCAATAAACCCCCCAATCATTCTTAATGTAGTAGTTTTGCCGCAGCCGGAGGGACCAAGAAGTGAAAAAAAATCTCCTTCCTTTATTTCGAATGACACATCATTAACAGCAGTAAAGCTGCCATATTTTTTAACAATATTTCTGACTTCAATTATATTTTTTTTCATTTTGAAATTAATTCATCATTTTTGTCTGGCTGTGCTTACGGCCCTATTTCTTATTAAATTATTTCAAATACCATCAAAATAAATAATAGAACCTGTCTTATAAATACCAACAAAATAAATAAAAGAACCTTCCGTGTAAATACCATCAAACCTAAATAAAAGAACCTGACTTATAATTTAAAAAACAATCGTTAAAAATATTAATTGGAAGCAGACACTTCTTCCCAAAAAGATGTATAAGCATCTATTACGCTTTCCGGAAAGTTAAGCTGCCAAACAAGATTTTTTAGCTGAGCATCTGTAAATTTATAAAGGTCTTTATTCTCAACACCTGACATTTCCAGTGCACCGGTTACTGTCGTTGTGTTTCCTTCGGCAGTTACCAGAGCTGCAATATCCTGTCTGAGCATAAAATTGATAAAACTGTAAGCTCCGTCAGGGTTATCAGCATTTGCAGGTATCATAAAAGTATCAGCCCAGCCCATGCCTCCTGTTTTCGGGAGAATATAAACAAATTTTGGATCGCCTGTCATTAATTTTCGGCCACCTCCGTCCCACATGTGGCTTACCCAGACTTCTTCATTCTTGAGAAGGTCCATTATTTCGGCGCCGGTGCCATAAAATTTTAAAACATTCTTTTTAAGCTCTATTATTTTATTTCTGACTTTTTCCAGTGTGCCACTTGTATCCTTAACCAGATCGGATCTTGGAATACCTGCAAGATCCAGACAGATCATAATGGATTCTGCTGAATTCTTTGATGAGACCCTTCCTTTTAAAGCTTCATCAAATAATATATTCCAGCTTATAGAGCTGTCTATGCTGCCTTTATATTTATTTTTATTTATTATGAGTCCGCTTGTCCCGAAAACATAGGGTATTACGTAAGTATCTCCCATGCCTATCGCCTTGCCGTCCCACATGCTCCAGGACTGATTTTTAAATGAATCTCCAACATTGTTATAGTTAGGTATTTTGCTTAAGTCCAGAGGCAGTGCAAGGCTCTGCTCGTAAAGCCTGTTCACCTGATTTTGTGTTGGCATAATAAGATCGGCTTTGCCGCCGCCTTCAAGCAGTGTTATCATTGTGCCGTTATCAGAAGTAAGGCTTATATTTAATTTAATTCCTGTTTCTTTTTCAAACATATCTACTGCTTTTTGGGGAAGATATCCCTCCCACACATATATATTGAGAGTTTTTAATTCGGGTTTCACTTTACCAGCAACAGTTACTTCTGTTTCCTCCGAATTATCCGATTTTATTGTTTCAGTTGAAACTGAAGCTTCTGATGAAGATGCAACTGATGAAGAAATCTGGGATAACCTGCATCCCGCTGACAAAGTAATGGTTATTACTATCAAAGACACGAAACAAAATATTATAATTTTTTTCATA
>CAYNMO010000078.1:9178-10586 GCA_964398155.1 uncultured Actinomycetota bacterium
CCAATTTAGTAATCTCGTGGTTTAATGCCCCGATTTCACCATTTATATTACTAAAATATAATTCTTAATTATAATAAGGTTAAAAATCTAATACAATTTAGAATGATACGCTAAATTATAAATCTGTCGGTTGCGGTGCTTAAACTATTCTGCGTTCTTTGCATATTTTAGTAAATCTGTTTTTTAAAATATTGAAAACTTTAATAAATAACAAAAATTTATACTGCACTGTATTTATATTTACAAATAGCATAAAAATAAATTTACCTGATAAAAATTATAGCTTTATGCTAATAAGTATAGAAGACTTTCTATTGGAACTGGAAAGGATTTCTTTTTCTTACCTGTATCCGTCAGCTTTTTACGGGACGATCTATGTGTTTTAACCTCCTTATTTTTTTAAAAGTTTTGCCTGCCAGCAGAAATGAAACAAGCATCAATATTGTAAAACCTGTGACCAGTACCGAAATAACATTAACTTTGGGTGATATACCGAATCTTAACTGGGAAAATATATAAACCGGTATGGTAACATTGTTTCCGACAAGAAAATATGTGATGATAAATTCATTCCAGCTAAGCATAAAAGAAAATACCCAGCCTGCTATTATTGCAGGCAAAAGAAGAGGCAAAATTATATCCTTAATACTTTGGCCCCAGTTTGCACCCAGATCAACAGAAGCTTCCTGAAGGCTTGATGAAAAACCGTCAATTCTTCCCATCAGAATCAATACGACATAACTGATGCTTATTGAAACATGGGAAAGAATAACAGTTGGGAGGCCAAGAGGAAACGAAAAAGTCCTGAAAAAAACAAGAACAGCTATACCGATAGTCAGACTTGGCATAAGAACAGGAAGAAGTAATAAACCAATGAAGATTCCTTTATTTTTTAGCGTGCTGCCAAGTATCCCAAAAGATAGAGCTGTTCCTAGAATAGTGGAAATTGTTGCAGAAATAAAAGCTATTATCGCACTATTGGCAATAGCTTTTTTGGCCAGTGCATCCCGGAAAAGCTCTAAAAACCATTTCCACGTAAAACCGCTGAGAGGGAAACTGTAACCTTCATTATTATTCCAGGCAAATACAAATATTAAAATTATGGGAGCAAATATGTATAAAAAGAATAGTGCAGTATAAATATAAAGGAAAACCGGTTTTTTCATTTTTGTTTTTTTCATAAGTAATTTTGCCTGTCTCATCAGATACTCTGATTTTTGTAAACAGATTCAAGGCCAAAAAGCCTGGAATATAAAAATATCATTGCCAGTGATATCGCAGCCAGCGCGAGAGTAAAAGCCGAACCGAAATTCCAGTTTCCAATTTCAATAAACTGGCTTTCAATGGTATTTCCTATCATCAGCGAGTTAGTGCCTCCAAGTATGGCAGGTATTGCAAACGAACCAAG
>CAYNMO010000079.1:0-4593 GCA_964398155.1 uncultured Actinomycetota bacterium
GATAATATCAATTCGGTCAATGAGTTGTTCTAGCTCAGAAAATAAAGTACCATTTGTTTCTAGATAATGTTTGTGGCCTAATCCAGAAGTAAGCTTAAAAATCTCCTTTAGAAAATCCACATAAAGAAGCGGTTCTCCTCCAGTAAATCTGACATATTCAATTCCTGTATTTTTAATGTCATCAATTATTTTTTTGATTTCAGTTGTACTTTTATCAGGTATTTTATTTTTTTCAAAACTATTAAAACAATATTCGCAAGATTTGTTGCACTTGCTTGTAACTTCAATTACAACTTCAGATGGAAGAATCAAATTATTTTCTATTTTTTTAACAATTTCAAATTTCGGATAATTTTTTTTAAGATATTCATTTATTGCATCCGCCGAAGCTTCTTTTTCAAGAATAAATGTGCAGTCAACCAAAGATCCGCAGTGGACAGGAACACGGTAAGCTCCTGCCATTATTTTACCTTTTAGCTGTGGAAGAACCTTTTCAATAGCAGCTGAGGCACCCGTAGTGGTAGGTATAATATTAAAAGCCAGCGCGCGCGCTCTTCTCAGGTCAGAATGAGGCTGATCTATTATACTCTGGTCATTTGAATATGCATGTACTGTAACAAAGCTGCACATCTTTATGCCAAAACCATCACTGATATGTCTAATTATCTGTGCGACACAGTTAGTGGTGCAGGAAGCGCTTGAAATGATATTATGTTTTTTAGGGTCGTACCAATCAAGATTTACACCCGGAACCAGAGTTACGTCCTCTCCATTTGCAGGAGCTGATACCACAACTTTTTTAACGCTGCCTTTCATATGAGACTTAAGATCTTCAATTTTCCTGAACCGCCCGGTTGACTCAACCACAATATCAACATCAAGCGAGGCCCAGTTTATTTCAGAAGGCTTGGATTGTGAAAACTTTTTTATTGTTTTACCATCAATAAGCAGATTTTCTTCATCATGGGAAATCATTTGCTTCCATGCACCATAAATTGAATCATGCTTAAGAAGATGGGCGCATGTAGAAACAGGCGCCAGGTCATTTACTGCGCTAACCTGCATATTACCTGAATATTCGTCAGTAATACACTTTAAAACATGCCTTCCTATTCTGCCTAAACCGTTAATCCCTATGTTTATCATTTAATTTTACCTCCAAAAAACTCTCTTACTTTTATAAGTCTTTCAAAGACACCGTCTGTAGGTGCATTATCTCCAATCCCTGCAATAAATTTTTCTTTACTGACATTATCCCCCAAATCGTAAAGATGTTTTTCAAAATCCGCATCACTTGTCTGGCTGCTGAACATCACAGAAGCAATACCGCCCCAAAGTGCAACTTTGCCATTCCATACTTTAAACGCTTCTGAAACAGAAGTGTTTGTCATGGGAGGAGGAGTGTATGATTCTGCAATGTCAAACCCCGACTCCACATATAGATCAAGCATTCCTTTCATCTCTGCATCTGTGTGCGAACACATGAATTTCCCTCTTTGATGCAACTTTATTGAAAGCTCTTGCAGCTTATTAAGCAGATGCTCTTTATATATGTATGGCGGAATAAGAGCTGTATTGAAATGCCCATCTATTGTTATTATCTCTGCGGGGCACTCAAGAATTATTTTTTCTATTTTAAGAAATTTTTCATTCAATACATCCAGGAGTTTTTTTACACTCTCCGGATAATCATGGTAAAGATAATAAAACTTCTCATATCCTACCCAGTTTCGCATTATGTCATGAAAAGGAAGATACCCCGCCTGGGCAACCACAAGACCCTCTTCACCAACTTCCTCCAACTCTTTTGAGACACTTTCATGCAAGGAGATTACCTGGGTGTTTTCGATTATATAGCAGGCTGCATCTATGTCTTCTTTGCTTTTGACTGCAAAGTCAACCAGTATACCCCTCACTCCATGAGACTGAAGCTCGGAAGTGGTTTTATAAGTGGTAGCAAGCTCACCGTAAGGGGTCCTAAATATTGTATTTGATTCAAATCCTTCTTTATTTTCTACTACTTCAACTTTCTGAAGATTTTCTTTATAAGCCTTGTTTCTTGTGGAAGCAATTCCAATATTTAGTCTTCTTGTAGCATCATAATAAGAAAGATTTTTAAAGCTATCGGGTAAAGTTCCGTCTAACTTCATCGAATTATACATAAGATCCCATCTGGGTATCCATGGTATTTCAGAAGGCTTTCCCTTTAGGATATTCAGCGCATTTTTTTTAATACTGTCCAAAACTTCCCTTTCGGTCTAATCTTTTGTTAATCTTAACAGGTGAAAATTAAAAAGATGTTCGGGATAGTACTCATAAGAATAGTCCAGAGGCTTGTCATTCAAATCATAAGTTGTTTCTTCGAGCAGTAAACATATACTTTCCGGAGAAATATTAAGCAATTCACAAATGTAAGCATTTGCTTTTGTAGGAATTATTTTGGCATCAGTATAATGCAGATCAATTCCTATTGATTGGCTGAGCGATGGACCCAAATTCTCAAAACTGGATTTTTCCGGAACTCTCTCTTTTGCTATATTATCCATGGAATAAACAGCTGAGATTCCATCCACTGAACGGACTCTCTCATATGCAATAACTATTGCCCCTTCTTCTATTTGAAGTTTTTCGGCAATTTTTTTATCTGCCCTTTTTTCGATTATTTTTATCATCTTTGTAGTTACTTTGCAGTCTTCACATATAAGATCTTTCAGCACGCCGGTACTAGTAAGCATATAATTGAATTTATCCTTTTTCTTTAAAACTATTGTACCTTTTCCGCGTTGTTTTTTAATAATGCCTTCGTCTTGCAACTCAACGATTGCCTGCCTGATTGTAACCCTGCTTGCATTTAATCTGCTGCTCAAATCCATTTCGCTTGGAAGTTTTTCTCCAACATCTAATTCTTCGCTATTAATAATAGATTTAATATCTTCTTTTACCACCATATG
This sequence comes from uncultured Actinomycetota bacterium, assembly GCA_964398155.1. Classification (GTDB taxonomy): domain Bacteria; phylum Actinomycetota; class Humimicrobiia; order Humimicrobiales; family Humimicrobiaceae; genus JAMDDL01. The sequence continues at coordinate 2,952 of CAYNMO010000079.1, forward strand.
TTTAAGCAATTTCTTTTTCTTAAACAAAGTTTTTCACCATCCCGATGCAGGAATTGGAATTATTGTCTGCGCCAGTTAAATCAAACAAATCAATACCCCTTATAATATTACTTAAATTCTTCATGTATTATATAGACTCTTCTACCAAGCGCAAATATTTTAACACATAAAGTATCGGATCAACTCACAATGTTTTTAATATTTTCTACATTTTTTTTAATTGACAATAAGAATCTTGACGCAGGCGCCCCATCAATAACTCTGTGATCATAACTTAGATTTAACATTCCAATATATCTGGGCTCAAAATTATTACTTCCTTCAGAATACACAGGTATTTTTTTCGCAGCGCCAATTCCAAGTATTGCTGACTCAGGATAATTTATGATTGGTGTGAAATAAAAAATTTCGTACATCCCAACATTCGAAACTGTAAAAGTTCCGTCTTGAATATCTGAAGGGATTATTTCTCCTTTTTTTGCTTTTTCTGATAGCATTAAAATTTCACCGGAGATTTGAAAAACATCTTTTTTATCTGCATCCTTTATTACAGGCACAAGAAGACCTTCAGAAATATCTACCGCAAAACCAATATTGATATTTGCTTCCAGAAGGATTTCTTCATCTTCTTCAAGATATTTGCAGTTTATTTTGGGGTGCTCCTTAAGCGCGCCTGCACAAGCCTTAATAATGCAACCGGTAACAGATATTTCTTTTCCTATTGCTTTAAGTTCTTTTATTATTGAAAACATATCCGTCATATCAACTTGTATTCCGTTTGTAAGCTGCGCAGCCTTGCTTAAGCTCTGGCTCATTTTTTTAGCAATACTTCTCCTTACTGACGATATTTTAATTTTTTTACCTTTAAAATCATGAGAAATGTCAATTGACGCAGCTCCACTCTTCGTTCCGTTTGAAAATTCATATATTTCTTTTTCAGTTATTCTTATATTACCGTATTTTTTGCCCAGCATGCTTAAATCAATTTTCATTTCTTTTACCATGGCACGAGCTTTAGGAGTTATTCTTAAAGAGTGTGAAAAAGAATCCTCCTGCCTATATTTGTCTACAGCTTCAGTCTTTTGAGTCTCGGCATGCATATTTTCCTTATTTACTTTTTTCTCCTGAACTGCAATTTCTTCATAATTTTCATTTTCCCCAACTATAATTGCGATGTCTGCACCTACCTCAGCAATCTCACCCTCCTGTATCAGTATTTGAGCAAGAATACCGGAAATCGGCGATTCAACATCCAGGGACGCTTTTTCGGCTTCAACTGAAAACAAAATTTCGCCTTCAGCTACTTTATCGCCTTTATTTTTATACCATTTTGTTATGAGCCCGTCTTCCATGGTAAGAAAAAGTCTTGGCAATGATATTTTTTCGCTCATTAATATAGCTCCTTTTTATTTAAGAGGCATCAAACTTTAACCTGAACCAGTTTGCTTCTTCTTGCTTGAGACATGGTATCAAGAGCAACTGCCCCAAGAAGAACCGCACCTTTTATCATCATTTGATAAAATTCTGATAGCCCTATTTGTATAAGACCATTAAAAAGTACTCCCATAATCAAAATCCCGAATAATACACCTGTAAGCTTGCCTTCTCCGCCGGAAATTGAAACTCCGCCTAATACGCATGC
>CAYNMO010000079.1:4603-10568 GCA_964398155.1 uncultured Actinomycetota bacterium
TGACTTCAAACTCATATCCGAGACCTGCCCTGGGTTGGAACGAATTCATTCTGGAAAGAAGCACAATTCCCCCTATTCCGCAAAGAAAGCCTGAAAGTCCAAAGACCATATATTTCATTTTATTTACATTTACACCTGAAAGTCTTGCAACTTCTGCGTTTCCGCCAACACCGTAAACATATCTGCCAAAAACGGTCCTGCTGAGTACAATAAAACCTAATATGAAAAATATTATCATGACAATTACAGGAATAGGAATTATATTAAAAAGCTGTCCCTGACCAAGATATCTGAAATAATCTTCAAATCCTTCAAAAATAGGCATTGCGCCGGTTATTACATATATAAACCCTCTTAATATTTCCATCATTGCAAGAGTTACAATAAGTGAGGGTATTCTGACTTTATTTACAAAAAAACCATTTAATACACCCACTATTGTACACACAATTATTCCAAGTATTGCGCCTACTATGGGATTTATATTAAATCCGCCAAACCACTCTGGTTTTATGGGAGCGGCAGCCATCCACATTGCACAAATTGTCATACCGAGAGCTGCGTTTGCGCCAACCGAAAGGTCTATCTGGCCGGCAAGAAGACAGAAAGTCATACCAACAGCAATAATGCCGGTTATAGATACCTGTCTGAGTATTTCCATGAGGTTGCCAATATTAATAAAATTCGGCTTAAATCCGGTAAACATTGCTATAAGAGCTACAAGCACAAGAATTATTCCATAGTTTTTAAGCAGATCAATCGGCGAAATTTTTTTCATTTTTTAACACTCCTTCTCCAGAACTGATTTCAAGTAATTTTTCCTGAGTAATTTCACTCTTTGCAACTTCACCTACAAGTTTTCCCTTATATAAAACAATAATCCTGTCGCACATACCAATGATTTCAGGCATTTCGGAAGAAACCATAATAATACCTTTGCCCTGCCCGGTAAGTTCGCTCATAAGATTATATATTTCCTGTTTTGCACCAACATCGATTCCCCTTGTGGGTTCATCAAATATTATTATATCAGACTGGTTTGCGAGCCATTTTGCAAGAATAACTTTTTGCTGATTACCACCGGAGAGAAATTTTACTTTTTGTTCATTATGCGGCGTTTTTATTTTCAAAGCTTTTACGTATTTGTCTACAAGCTGGGATTCTTTTTTCCTGTTTACAAAACCATTTCCGGAAAGCCCGTTAAGAGAACTTATAGATATATTAAATTTTACAGTCATCTCAAGTATTACGCCCTGCGCTTTCCTGTCTTCAGGAAGAAGCGAAATACGTTCCTTAATTGCTTCCAGCGGGGACCTGATAATGACCTTTTTGCCTCTTATAATAATATCCCCAATGCATGGATCAGCTCCAAATATTGCCCTTACAAGTTCTGTCCTGCCTGATCCCACAAGACCGGTTATTCCAAGTATTTCACCTTTCCTTAAATCAAAACTTATATCAGTTATTTTCTCATTAGTAATATTTTTTACGCTAAGCAAAATATCATCAGATATGTCTTCATGCTTTGGAAAAGTGTCTGTAAGAGACCTGCCGACCATCATTGTTACAAGTTCTTTTCTGTTTGTGTCGCCTACATTTTTCGTTGAAATGTACTTGCCGTCTCTAAATACTGTTACCCTATCAGCGATTTCAAATATTTCTTCCAGCCTGTGGGAAATATAAATGATTGAAGTGCCGCTTTTCTTTAAATTGCGAATGAGCTTAAATAATAAACCAAGCTCTTTGTTTGTTAAAGTTGCGGAAGGTTCGTCCATAATAATTATTTTTGCCTGGTTTAATATGGCTTTGGCAATTTCTGCCAGCTGCTGATATGCAACACTTAATGCTGAAACTTTCGTCCTGGGATTTATATCTATTTCCAGCTCCTTGAGCACTTCCCTGGTCTTTTCAATCATTTCTTTTTTATCGGTAAATATTCCTTTCTTCAGTTCCTTGCCGAAAAAAATATTTTCTTCAACTGTCATTTGAGAAATCAGGTTGAATTCATGGTAAATAACACTTATGCCCATATTCATTGCCTGATGGGGTGAGTATCGATTATATTCTTTTCCTTCAAAAAATATGCTTCCGCCGTCACTTTCTTCTGACCCTGCAAGTATTTTTATGAGTGTTGATTTTCCGGCTCCGTTCTCACCGACAAGCGCATGGATTTCTCCCTTTTTTACAGAGAAGTCCACTTTATCAAGCGCTACTACCCCCGGATAAATTTTTGTAATTTGGCGCATTTCAAGCAAATTTTGCTCTTCCAACCCTAAAACACCTTCCTTTATAGTTGCAGCGGCAGTTATTTTCCTGCCGCTGCAATTTTTGCTGAAGATAATTAATAGTCACTCATGGCAGTTTCGTAATCTACAGGAGCAAATGGACAATAAATTGTCTTTTCTATGGTTTTTCCTGCGGCCCAATCGATTAAAAGATTTAAGGCATCTCTTCCTACCTGCTCGGGATATACGTCAACTGTTGCCCTGTACATTCCATTTTCCTTAACATATTTTATTGCCTGGTTTACACCGTCTGCCCCGAATACTCCATACTTGGGATAATCTTCAGGTTTAATTTTTGCTTTCAGTACCTCGTATGCGCCAATTGCGCCTGTATCGTCAGAGTCTGTTATGAATATTCGTACATCAGGATTTGCCTGCAGTATTGCCTCAGTTGCTTTCATTGCAGTTTCAACGCTGTTGGCGTGTTGGTCTGAAACTATTTCACCTGTCGGAAATTCTTTAAGGAAAGCTTCTCTTTCGCCACGGCCTCTTTCTATACCCGGGACATAATCCTGCATTCTAAGAAGGGCAGCCTGTATTTTTTCACCCGGAAAATTTTTCTGTGCCCATTGACCGGCAAGTGTACCTATTGCAAGACCATATTTGTACTCGTCTACCAGATAATTAACGGTTGCATCATCACATGGCACGTATAGAGATATAAATCCTACCCCGCTCTCTACAGCTTTTTTAACTGTAGGATTCAGTGACGTTCCATCAAGAGTGGAACAAATTATCCCGTCAACATCCGAATTCATAAATGCTTCTATCTGTTGAAGCTGTTTGCTTGCATCAACATTAGCATCCTGTACTGAAGTAGTAATTCCATTAGCCTTTGCTACTTCGTCTATGCCATTCTGAACTTTTACAAAGAATTCATAGGCTGAAAGATAATGGCTGACTCCTACGCTCTTTATTGTATTCGCTGTCTCCTCTGCAGCAACTGTTGTCTCAGTGGCAGCTGCTGACTTGCAGCCTGCAAGTCCTATTGCCCCTGACATTGTCAGAATCATTATCAGTACCACGACCCATAATAATGACTTTTTCATTTTTCCTCCTTTTTTTATGTTATTTATTGCCTGGCTTTTATTTCAGCAATTTTTGCATAAGTTTCTGAAAGTTTTGAATAAAGACCTTCATAAATAGGGTAGATTTCCTGGTAAAGTTTATGATTTTCTTTATTCGGGACAAAAACATTTCGCCTTATGGATACCGTTTTTTCTACAGCTTCTTCATAACTTTTATAGACTCCACAACCTACGCCTGCAACAATTGCATTACCAAACGGCGCCCCTTCCAGCTCTTCAGGAAGTGAAATGGTACATCCGGTAACATCGGATATTATCTGAAGCCATACTTTACTTTTAGTTGGGCCGCCGGTAATGTTAATTTCGTTTAATTTTCCGCCAAACCCTTCAATGAGTTTTATATTTGACCACACAGACATTGCAGTTCCTTCCATCACAGAGCGAAGCATATCATTTTTTGTATTGTAGCTGCCTATACCTATAAAAGCTGCCATTGCATTGTCATCATTATTAGGAGTGTAATCACCTTCCATGTAGGGAAGAAATATTATTCCGCCTGAGCCAGGCTTGCTTAATGATGCAGCTTTATCCATATAAACATAAGGATCATCACCGGTAAGCTGTGATACTGCAATCTCTGCCTGCGCAAAATTGTTTCTCATCCATTTATAGCTCACCCCCATAGACGAAAGAACCGTTACTATCATATTTAATCCCGGTATACAATGAGGATACAAAATACAAGTTGGATGGCTTATTACTGCTGCCGTATTGGCGACCATATTTCCACCTGAACCTATTGAAAGATAGCATTGTCCATCTTTTATGGAGCCTGTTGTAATTGCCACAGGGGAAGCGTCATCAGTTCCTGCAAAAACGGATGTGCCTGCAGCAAGGCCCGTTTCTTTTGCTGCTTCTGCTGTGACTTCGCCAACTTTTTCCCATGCATCATAAAGAGGCGGAAACATTGACTCGGGAAAACCTGCTTTTTCCAGTATTTCCTTATCCCATTGCCTTGTGTGGGTATTATACTGTGAGTAGAATCCGGCTTCAGTTCTGCTCCATCCCCAGACACCGGTCAGTTTCCAGTTTATCCAGGTAACTTCAGTTGAAAAATATTTTGCTTTTTTATAAATTTCAGGCCTTTTATTTTTCCACCAAAGCTGCTTTGCTGTACCGTTATACATACCCATATAATTTCCGTTTTTTTCGACACAGATTTTTCCAATTTTCTCATTTAGCTCTTCAACTTCATCCATGTGCCTCATGTCGCCATAATGCACAGCGTGGTTTAAAGGATTTCCCGCTTCATCAACCATAAAAGCCATTACGGTCCATCCACCAAAACAAATACCAGCTACATCTTTCGGATTTATTTTTCCCGCTTCAAGACCTCTGTTTAGAAGCTTCTTTGTATATTCCCACCAATCATTTGCGTCCTGCTCAATCCATTCAGGATCTTCAGCTTTTACAAAGACTATTTCTTCCGTTTGTGTTGTGACAATTTTGTTTGTATCTGAGTTTATAAAAACTGCTTTTACAGTTGTTGACCCAATATCAACACCTATAAGAATGTTTTTTGCCATTTTTCTTCCTTTCGATATGTATAAGCAAAAAAAATTTTAATCGTGATTATCGTAACCGCCATCAACCTTAATGACTTGGCCTGTAATAACTCCTGCTTTTTCGCTTGCCAAAAACGCAACTGCATTTCCTATTTCTTCGGGCTGCAACCAGCGGCCTAAAGGAATCTGAGCCCAGAATGGTTTCAACAGATCATCTTCAGTAACACCTGAATTCTTCGCAAGAGTACCCCAAATTCTATGCATTTCATCAGTCTCAGTAAATCCCGGCAATATGCAATTAACAGTTACTCCTCCTGCAGTTGTTTCATTTGCAAGAGCTGTGGTAAATGCATGCAGAGCTCCTTTGGCAGCAGCATATGCCACAAAATAACCTACAGTTTTACGGGCCGAAATAGAAGAAATATTAACTATGCGCCCATATTTCTTTTCAAGCATATGGGGCAGTACTGCTTTTGTAATATTGAAAGTGCCGGTAAGATTGACATTGACAAGTTCATCCCACAGCTTGTCATCAGTTTCCTGAAGTGAGGATGGAAAAGGCATAAGACCGGCATTATTAATCAAAACATCAATCTGCCCATATTTTGCAATTATGTCAGATATAGTCTTTGTTATGCGAGGTCTGTCTGTAATATCTGAAGGCCATGATTCCACATCAAGACCTTCTGCTTTCATGTCTTTCTCTACATCACTGAGCTTATCGGCGCTTCTGGCAAGAATAAGCACCTTAAATCCTTCCTTTGACAAAACTTTCGAAATGCCTCCACCGATACCTTTCCTGTTTACTCCTGTAACGATTGCTATACGCTTCATAATGATACACCTCCCTGTTTTTGCGGTCTAAAACCGCATCTTTATTATAAATATTTAGATTTATTCAAGAACCTTTCTTATTCCGGCTTCTACTTTTTGTGCACTTACACTTAATTCTTTTACAATAATGGAATTTGCAGCCATTGGAACATCAGGCTGGGCAACCCTTATTATAGGAGCTGACAGATAATCTATAGCGTCTTCAGCAACCATTGCCGAAATCTCTGCTCCAGCCCCGGCTGTTTTGTATCCT
>CAYNMO010000080.1:0-7178 GCA_964398155.1 uncultured Actinomycetota bacterium
TATTAAAAAGTTCCGGGAAGTAAAAAACGGAGCAGCTTAATATGCTGTTTGTTTATGGATTCTTTTTGCCGGCTGTTTTTTTATAGAAATTTTTATAAAGAAAAATGTTTGTCGGTCTGCAAAATATATGAATAGTTACATACTTACAGAGACCTAAACAGGATTTAAAAAGACATTTCAATATTAACTTGGAAATATTAATATTTTTATAAGCATAATTTATTTTTCCACTTGAAATAAATAAATATTAATTTTAAAATTTAAAAGTACTGGTCAACTGGATAAACCACTTATATACTGTTAAAAATGTTCTCTTGACTGAAGATGAAGATAAGGAACCTGTAAAATTACAAAACTTAAAGTTATTCTTTTCATTAGATCGGATGGTAATTAAAATAATAAAAAGACTGTAAAAAACCAAAAATAATTTCTCTAATACAGTGAATAGCCATTTAGAAACAAATTAATATTTTTTTATTAACTGACCAAAGGCGTAAAAACATGGACACAAAAAGTTTATTGAAAGAAGCTAGGACCATCCCTTTAGACAAAGATCTTTATGCTAAAATGTTTAAAGATATTATAAGAGTAAGAGTCTTTGAGGAGGAAACAATCCAGTTATTCCAGAATGCTAAAATAATAGGATATCTTCATCCCAGTATTGGCAATGAAGCTGCTGAGGTCGGTGTTGCGAATGCGTTAAATGAAGAAGACATCATTTTCCCGACCCACAGGGGACATGGATTCTTTGTTGCAAGGGAGGCTAACCTGGGGAAACTTATGGCAGAACTTATGGGAAGGGAAACAGGATACTGCCGTGGACGTGGAGGGGATCTCCATATGGCTGCCCCCGAAGTCGGTATAATGCAGGTTCAGGGTATACTTGGCGCTCAGCTTCCCAATGCTGTCGGCACCGCTCTTGCACACAGAAACCTTAAAAATGGCAAAGTCACACTCTGCGCTTTCGGCGATGGAGCCGCGGGCAATGGGTCATTTCATGAAAGTCTTAATCTGGCGTCCATTTGGAAACTTCCGGTAGTTTTCGCATGTATAAACAATGGTTATGCTGCATCTTTTTCATTTAAAAAGTCTACATCCGTTTCCACTAACGCCCTGAGGGCAGTTTCATATTCGATGCCTGGATATGATGTGGACGGAAGGGATCCGTGGCTGGTTTATTGCGCTGCAAAAGAAGCAGTAGACAGGGCACGGTCAGGCGGAGGCCCAAGTCTTATGCAGCTCAATACTTTCAGGTGGAAAGGCCACGACCCTAATGATGATGCTCCCTACAGACCAAAAGAAGAGCTTGCTCAATGGGAAATGAATGACCCTGTGAAAATAGGTATTAAAAAAATATTAGATGAAAAATTAATGGGACAAACCGACATTGATAAGATCTATGAAGATGCAAAAAAAGAAGTAAAAGCTTCAGTTGATTTTGGCCTTGCTCAGCCAATGCCTACATTTGAAGGATATCTCGCAGATATTGAAGGCAAATACTGAAGTTTTTGATAGATGTTAAGGGAAACTTTGATATCTAAAGGTGCACAAAATAACTAATATTTAAATTAACTAAAAGATTTAAAATTTAAAATTGGAGGAACCTTTGAAAAATATACAATATAATAAAGCATTAAATGAAGCATTAACTGAAGAAATGGAGCGCGACGAGAAAGTTATTTGCATAGGTGAAGATATTGGAATTTACGGCGGTGTCTTTAAAGTTACAAAAGGCCTATACGATAAATTTGGTCCTGAAAGGGTTATTGACACACCTATTTGTGAGTCTGCAATAATCGGTACTGCAATAGGTGCAGCCATGATGGGGATGCGGCCAATGGCAGAGATATCATTTATTGACTTTATTCTGCTTGCAATGGACCAGATAGGCAACCAGGCAGCAAAAATAATGCAAATCGCCCCTGGCATAAAACTCCCCCTGGTTATAAGAACAGAAGGCGGTGTTGGAGGAGGCATCGGCTGCCAGCATTCCCAGTCGCTTGAGGCTCTTTTCTGCCATTTTCCCGGTCTAAATATTATAATGCCTTCAACTCCATATGATGCAAAGGGGCTGTTAAAAACCGCAATCAGGGAAGACAGTCCGGTCATGTGTATCGAAAATAAAAAAATATATGGGATAACGGGGAACGTACCTGAAGAAGAATACTTTGTACCAATCGGGAAAGCCGATGTCAAGAAAGAAGGAAAAGACATAACAGTTATTGCCACATCTTTTATGGTCCATGAATGCCTGAAGGCGGCCGAAGATCTGGAGAAGGACAATATCAATGTCGAAGTCATAGATCCCAGAACCCTTGTTCCGCTTGATGTTGAGACCCTTGTGAATTCTGTGAAAAAAACTAAAAGAGCTTTAATAGTCCATGAGGCTGTGGAGCGTTGCGGAATCGGTGCCGAAATATCAGCTGTGCTAAACGAAAAAGCATTTGACTACCTGGATGCCCCTGTCCAAAGGTTTGGCGGACTTAATGTGGCACTTCCACAGAACTGGTATCTTGAAAAAGTGTGTATCCCGAATGTTGAGACTATCAAAGCCAGAATCAGAGGAATGTTGAGTTAGGGGCTCAAATGTAATATGAAAATAACAGATGCTTCGGGAAGGATATATGAAGGAATGTGGGGGTATGGTCCTCCGTTCCCTGATTACAAGATGGTTGACATTAAGCTTCCTGACTGGGTTGATTACAAATCCTACTCCCAGTCTTTTGAAGGTTTTCATATGCTCACCGGCACATATATGGTAATGCCGTCGCATGGGCTTGGTCTTGACAGTTCCTATGCAGTTCACGACATCCCTATTTCCAATCTCTACAATATTGATGCATATGTCCTAAAGTTTGATTTGAAAAGTCTTAAAAAAGAAGGCTCTAATCCATTTATAACTTATGACGATATTAAAAAGGCAGAAGAAACTGAAATACCGAAAAATGCGGCAATACTTTTTGCCACAGGCTGGGGAAGCCATTGGGGTAAAGCCGACTATTTAAAAAGCTGCTGGTTTCTAAAAAAAGATGGATATGAATATATCGTTTCAAAAAACCCTTTCCTTATAGGCCTTGACAGTCCTGCAATGGACAACATGTCAAATCCTCAGGGGCTTTCCAGGACTTTTTACAGTCAAAATATTATAATGGTTGCTCCTCTTGTAAATCTTGAACAGATAACAGGATATAAAGTCAAGCTGTCAGTTTGTCCATTAAATGTCATGAACACAACAGGCGCTCCCTGTAGGGTTGTCATAACTGAATAGTAAATGTAGTCTTTTATTTCAAACATTTGATGTCTTATCTAAAGTGGTTTTTACAGACAGGGCAAAGGAAGCTTTGACAACCGGGGCCAAGTTCCGGGTGTTCCAGGCGGTGTATGAAGTACCGACAAACCTGGGAAGAGATTTAGTAATATCATGAGCTTAGAATGTTAAGCTAATACTTGTAGTCACAGCAGGCCATAAATCTTATAAGCAATAAGCTTTTGTCAGTTTTGTGGTAAAAAATATGTTTTTTATAAAGTCGTTTGTTTTTAATAAATTGTAAAAATGACAGGAGAAACTCGCCATGCAAATTGCAGACAGGATCGCCAATCTGGGTACAGAAAATGCATTTAAAGTGCTTGCAGAAGTAAACAAACTTAAAGCTACAGGAAGAGATATAGTAAGTTTTGGGCTTGGAGAACCGGATTTTAATACTCCTGAAAATATAAAGGAAGCCGCAGTAAGTGCAATCAGGGCCAACTATACCCATTACAGCCCCTCAGCCGGAACTGTCAGCCTTCGCGAAGAGATTGCAAAATACATATCCGGAACCAGGAATATCTCTGTTGATCCTGAAGAAGTCGTAGTAATGCCCGGGGGAAAACCTGGCATTTTTTATTCTATTTTATGTCTTATCAATCCCGGTGATGAGGTTATTTATCCAAATCCAGGCTATCCTATTTATGAATCCATCGTTGATTTTGTAGGCGCAAAATCGGTACCTGTACCCATGCTTGAAGAGAAAAACTTCAGTTTGGATGTCAATAAGCTTGAAAGTCTTATTACTGCCAAAACAAAAATGATTGTTTTAAATTCACCTCAGAATCCAACAGGCGGCATAATTGAGAAAGAGGATCTTAAGGCAATCGCCGACATTGTAATTAAAAATGACCTAATCGTCCTTTCCGATGAGATATATAGTGAAATGATCTTTGACAGCAAGTTCTGCAGCATTTCATCTTTCCCACACATGAAAGAAAGAACAATAATACTTGATGGTTTCTCAAAGACTTACGCAATGACTGGCTGGAGAGTCGGATATGGAATATTTAACAAAGAAGTTGCGGCCCATATTGCAAACCTGGTCACGAACTCTGTTTCCTGCACCGCAACATTTTCCCAGATTGCATCAGTGGAAGCACTGCATGGTCCACAGGAAGAAACACGCAAGATGGTGGAAATATTTAAAAACAGAGGCAAACTTATTTCAGAAGGATTAAATGACATAAAAGGAATTAAGTGTATAAAGCCAAAAGGTGCATTTTATGTGTTCCCGAATGTCACGCAAGCCTGCGCCAGTCTCGGTTTTAGTTCATCTGAAGAATTACAGCAATACCTGCTGCATGAGGGGAATGTCGCAGTACTCCCAAGGTCTTCATTCGGTAAAAGAAATATTGGTGAGAGTGAGGAATACATAAGGCTTTCATATGCCGTTAGCAATGATGACATAATCAAGGGACTTGACCGGATAAAAAAAGCTGTTGAAAAAAGCAGTAACACTGCAGGATACAAACATCCAAAGCCATAAAACTGAATAAAATTTTTTAAACCAGATAATGTCCTGGATTTATTCGATTTGTGAATTTGTATGTTCAATTTGGGATGTTTCTCAGTCTGGTAGAATTGATCTAAATAAGCACTTAAACGACTAAAATGCACCTAAAAGCAGCAATATTGACATTTTATTCGCTGAGTGTTAAATTTATCTGACTTGTTTACTGGTTAAACCACTTTAAAGAATTTTATATGACAGTTATTGAAGAAGAGAAGTTTTGTATTTTCCTGAAGTGTTCTGGATATGATTTTCGGTATTGCCGTCTGCACTACATATGACGCACATTTTTTAATTTTATAATCTGTTGGTTTTTATTATAATGTTTTATTATTTTTTTAATTTAATTTGTTTTTAAATTAATTTTAATTAAGTAAAAATTAATATTATTTGCTCAATAAACCGGAAAGGAGGATTTTAAAAAACCAAGCTATTTTAGTGCTATATTTGTAAATTCTCTCAAAGATCAAAAGGAGGAAACGTGAAGAAACTAAGAATAGTGCTGGCAATCGTAATGGTAGCAACACTTGTCTTCTCAGTGGTGGCTCTTGCCGGTTGCAAAACTACCGAGACCGCAGCAACCACAGCAGCAGCAGCCGAAACAACTGCAGCAGCAGCAACCACAGCAGCAGCAGCCGAAACAACTGCAGCAGCAGCTGAAACAACAGCAGAAGTCAAATTAAAAGGTGTGCCGGTTACCGAACCGAAGCTCCCTGTAGGCAGTGACGTATCTGGCGCAGGCGACTATACTGGAGATAAAAGCTATGACTTCTTCAGGAAACAGGCTGTGGCAGGTAAATTTGATGAAAAATATGCAGGGGATTTCAAGCTTGCAATAACTAACCTTGCAGCATCTGTACCAATCTGCACACAGATTACTGAAAGCATACAGAAATACTGGGAACTTGCAGGAGGCACAAAAGACACTACTCTTGTTCTTGATAACGCATTTGATGTAAACACAACAATCAAGAATGCTGATGCAATATTTGCATGGAAAGCAGATGTATTTGTAGAGTACGGTGTGGATGAAAACTCAAATACCCAGATTGCGAAAAAAGCAGTTGAAAATGGCACATGGATCCTGGGACTTGACGTAGTTGCACAGGGATTTCCGTTCATGGGCGGCGACAACTGGGCAAACGGTACGTTGAGCGGCAACTATGCAATCGAGCAGATTGAAGCATGGGGCGGAATAGAAAGTGTTGACAGAATATATTATTGCTGGAACCCTGATTTTGGCGAGGTTGTTTCCTACAGAATGTGGGGCGCAAGAAAAGTATTGGTTGACAAATACGGTAATGTAGCTGATTTCCTGGTCGATGAAAAAGACGGTTCAAAAGCTGTCCAGGTTGAGATTGGAAGCGATTTCCAGACACCATGGATCGACATTCTCTCAAAATATCCTGATGACAAAAAAATCGTTGTTATGTCACCTTACGAAGCAGCATCAGGCGGATTCTATGCAGCAGCCAAGACTTTGGGAAGATGGGATACTGATAACATCAGTCTCAACTCACTTGGCGGCGACGATCTTGGCAGGCCATTGCTCAGATCCGGCATTACAGACAGTTCAGTCGGCTGGGTTCCTGAAACATACGGTACATATGTAGTTCCATTGGCACTTGCCCATATGTATGGCAACCCGATACCTTCAGTTACTTATCTCCAGCATGTGTTAATGACAAAAGATACTCTTGATCAGTATTATCCTGGAGAAACAGCTCTTTACGCTGAAGAATAAATATTATTGGATTTAAATTATATTTAGTTCAATAAAGTTTGAAAAAAGGCTCAGGGGATTTTTTAATTAAGTCTCCTGAGCCTTTAAAGAAGTTAATTCCACAAGTAAGTTACTAATTAGTAAATTTTTAAAATAATTTTTTAATATAATCAGTTAAAAGAGATTTTTTCAATAATTCTAAAATATAATGAAAGGCTCAAATCATGCCCTCAAATGACCTGATATTAGAAATGAAAAATATCATAAAGAATTTTCCGGGAGTCAGGGCCCTTGACGATGTAACCATAGACTTAAAAAAAGGTGAAATACTGGGTTTGCTTGGAGAAAATGGTGCAGGCAAGTCGACACTTATAAAAATACTTGCAGGCGTATATGCGCTTGAAATGGGGGAAATTATTGTTGAAGGCAAAAGCGTAAGTTTTGCTAATCCAAAGGAAAGCCTGGGTTATGGTATCAGGGTAATATATCAGGAACTTTCTTCTTTTGATCCCATTACAGTCGTAGAAAATATTTTCGCCGGTGAAGTGGTCTTAAAAAGATTTGGAATTGTTGACTGGGGCAAGATGGTAAAGGAGGCAAAAGGGATTTTGTCTGAATTCGGCTCTGATATGAAT
>CAYNMO010000080.1:7188-10534 GCA_964398155.1 uncultured Actinomycetota bacterium
ATTGGAAATAATGGAAAACCTTACTGTCGCTGAAAAACAAATTGTAGAGATTGCAAAAGCAGTTCACACAAAAGCCAGGATAGTGGTCATGGACGAACCTACTTCGGCGCTTAATGAAAAAGATGTACAGACTCTTTATTCAATTATGAGGAAACTTAAAAAAGAAGGAGTCTCTATTATATATATTACACACAGACTTGAAGAGATAATGGCTGTTACCGACAGGGCAGTTGTTCTGAGAGATGGTAAAAAAGTTGGTGACGCTCTTATCCGGGATACTTCAAAGCAGGAGCTGGTAAATATGATTGTCGGAAAATCATTTTCAGAATTGTACCCCAAACAGGATATAACCAAAGGGGATGTCCTTCTCGAAGTTAAAAACCTCTCTTATCTAAATAAAATACAGGATATTTCATTTAATTTAAAAAAAGGCGAGATAGTGGCATTTTTCGGACTGGTTGGTTCAGGAGCGCAGCTTTTATTCAAGGTGCTCTTTGGAGAAGTGAAGAAAACTGCCGGGGAAATTTTTATTGAGGGGAAAAAAGTAGAGATAAAAAACCCGGTTGTTGCAAAGAAAAACAGAATGGGATTTGTTCCAATAGACCGAAAGGAAGAAGGCATTGCCTTGTCGATGGACGTCAAGACAAATGTTGTGACTGCCAACATTGATGCAATCGGCAGGGGAATGAGATTCAGTAAAAAGATCGAAAAATCAAGAACAAATAACTGGGTTGAAAAGTTGAGCATAAAAACACCAAGTATTGATTCTATAATCAGTAATTTATCCGGTGGCAACCAGCAGAAAGTAGTAGTCGCAAAGTGGCTGGAGTGCGATTCAAAAATACTACTTATGGCAGAACCTACAAGGGGTATCGACGTTGGTTCAAAAGCTGAGATATATGAGATTGCAGAAGGATTATGCAAGAATGGAGCAGGAGTTGTCATAGTATCTTCTGAGTTACCGGAAATAATGGCGATATCAGACAGGGTCATAGTAATGAAACGGGGCAGGATAGCCAGGGAGTATAATACAAAGGAAACCACACAGGAAGAATTAATGCATATGGTTTCCAGTTAATGAGACTACCTTTTCAAATATTACAGAAAGGCGATTTATAAATGAAAACATCGATAGAAAAGGCACAGGGGGGAAAAAAGCGTAGAATATCTGATGCACTTATCCTGTCAATATTTCTTGTATTGCTGCTGGTACTATTTTCGATTGTAAGTGAAAACTTTTTCACATATGCAAACATAAGCACAATGCTTAACAATATGGTTATAACCGGCATTTTAGCTGTTGCGATAACGCCACTTATAGTTGCAAGGGGTCTTGACATATCTTTTGGAGCAAGCCTTTCGCTAAGTACAGTCATTATGGCAATTCTTTATAATAAAGGCTATAACTTTTATCTTATACTTTTAATAGGTCTGGTTATCCCAATTGTGGTAGGTTTTATAAATGGACTGCTTGCAGAAACCTTCAATCTTATCCCGCTTATTCT
The DNA here is from genome assembly GCA_964398155.1 of uncultured Actinomycetota bacterium. Classification (GTDB taxonomy): domain Bacteria; phylum Actinomycetota; class Humimicrobiia; order Humimicrobiales; family Humimicrobiaceae; genus JAMDDL01. Next base: position 8,694 of record CAYNMO010000080.1, read on the forward strand.
TACGCTTGGCACAACATCAATACTTACAGCCCTTGGCCAGGTGATGACAAATGGAAACAGTGTTCCGATGATTGCGGACCCGCTCTATTATTTTGCCACCAAGTCATTTTTTAAAATACCTTTTCCTGTAATGGTGCTTGTTGTAGTTATACTTGTATACTGGTTTATTATGTCTTCTACCAAACTTGGTAAAAAGATATATATAATAGGCTCCAATCCACTGACTGCAAAACTTTCAGGGATAAAAGTAAAACAGATTAAAATACTTCTTTATGTTTTGATGGGTGCAATAACCGGGGTTGCATCAATTATGATGATAGCTCTTTCAGGGATAGGCTATATATATCATGGAAACAATCTTACTCTCCCCATACTGTCCGCAGTTTTTTTAGGCGGAATGTCTCTTGCCGGAGGGGAAGGAAGTATATGGAAAACACTTCTTGGCACAATAATAATTACAGTCATATTTACCGGTCTTTCATTGGCAAACATCCAGTTTTATTTTATACAGATATTCCAGGGGCTCGCATTGCTTGTAATCGTTGCATTTTATGAGATCAGGAAAAAGAGGGCGGAAGCCAAATAGCATTGTCAGGACCCATAAAATGAAATATTTAAAAATTAAGATTTATAGAAGAGGTATTAATGTCAGTAAATAACAGGCAAAAAATATTGAACAATTTAAATATTTTTAACAAAAATTCAATTGCTCCCTCTCTTGTGGTTGTGTACATCATTATGATAGTAATATTTACCTGGATCAACCCCCGCTTTTTCAGTCTCGGGAACTTTAAAGGTATTTTTGCTACATTTTCAATTGCAGGCATAATGGCTGTAGGGCTTTCTACTGTTGTGATATCAGGAAATTTTGATATGTCTATTGGCACCATATTTGGCCTCACAGTAGTTGTAGTGGCAAAATTGTTTAATTTAGAAGGAGTAACAATCCCAATACCTGTAATTATTCTTGCAGGATTGATGGTTGGCCTTATAATAGGCGCCATAAATGGGTTTTTTGTAACGAAGGTAGGAATAAATTCAATTATCACTACCCTCGCGACACTTGCGATGTTTCGGGGGCTTACCTTTTATTATTCCTTAAAGAATATCAGTATTCCAAAGGAAGCGTTCCTGGTTCTTGGACGATATTTTGTTTTCGGGCTTATTCCTCTTCCCTTTATCTACTTTATTCTTGCTTTGATAGGTTTCTATATATTCCTTCGTTTTTCAAGGCACGGCAGGAATATGTACCTGGTCGGCGCAAACAGTTCCGCAGCAAGGCTTGCAGGTGTCAATACTGGTAACACGCAGTTTCTCGCTTTCATTATTTCTGGCCTTACTGCTTCAATGGGAGGAGTTATAACTGCGGCCCAGGTAGGGTTTGCAAATGCGACATTCGGAAACGGCTATGAGTTCAGGATACTTACCATCTGTGTTCTTGGGGGGATATCTCTTATTGGTGGAAGGGGGACGCTGGTTGGAGTTCTTATCGCAGCGTTAATTATAGGATCGATCTCTAACGGGCTCGCCTTAATCGATGTCCCGATTAACTGGCGGGATGCATTTACAGGAATAATACTAATTGCAGCAATCCTTATAGACTCAATAAGGGTTTCAAGGCGTGAAAGGTTAAGGTTATAGTGAAATACATTAATTTGGGTTCTACAAATATTAAAGTATCTGTTGTCGGTTTTGGGGCATGGGCAATTGGCGGCAGATGGTGGGGCGGCACTGATTTTGATGAGTCTGTAAAAGCAATCGAAGCTTCTATCGAAAGAGGCGTTAACCTAATTGACACGGCTCCGGCATATGGCAAGGGACTTTCTGAGGAAATTGTAGGT
>CAYNMO010000081.1:0-10468 GCA_964398155.1 uncultured Actinomycetota bacterium
TCAGATGAGTTTAGGGGGTAATATTTTTTCCAGCATAGGTTCAGATAGTATGGATTCGGATTACGGCAGAGAGATGGAAAAGACTCTGTTGACCATTCAGGGTGATTCAGCAAGGATTGAAGGAAAATTAATAATATCAAAATCTATCGAAATTGATTGTGAGGTCCATGGAGAACTTGTAGTTGATGGGCAGCTTATTATTCAACAGTCTGGTTATGTAAATGCAGACGTAAAGACTATTGATGCAACAGTCAATGGCATTTATGAAGGCAATATGGAAGCAACCGGCAATGTACAGATAACCCAGAACGGCAAGGTAAACGGAAATATCAAAACAGACTCTCTAATAATTGAAAAAGGCGGGATATTTAGCGGTAATGTTACAAGAATTACAAGTGAAGATTACGTAAAACCCAGTATTCCTCAGCCTATAATTACTGAAGAGCCTGAAGAAATAATTGAAAAAACAAGTTATCAGTCAGAATACATGGACGAAATTCCGGCCAAAGAATCCGAAGAAGCATTAGAAGAAAGAGAAGAGGACACTCTGGAGCTTTAATAAAATTTTAATAAGGTTTTTTTACGTTTGATTTACATTTTTAAAAATATAAATATGTTTTATTTTTAAAAATATAATTTTGTTGTTAATTAATATTTTAATTAAAAAATTTTAGTGACAGGAATCAGGAATGGCTGTAAACCCTAAAGTAAAAAACCCGCTTATTTTAAGTGTTGTCTCAACAATTTTTTTATTTCCGGTTCTGGTGCTGGTTAAGTATATTTTTAGACAATATATAACTACAGTGTCAGGCGGAATTGTGTGGGGCATGATAGCGGTTTGCACTTGTATTTATTTTGTAATAATTTTTTTGGTATTTTTATATTACGGAAGTTTAAGCAAAAAGTAATTGTTAATGCCCTCCGAAGAAAATGCTTTAATAGAGAGACTGTTTGCCCCGGGTCTTTTTAATGATAGAGATGTTTACAGGATACTGGTAGATTCCAAAGGCAGGTTTGGCTGGAAGGTAAAATATAAGTATTCTGATTTGTTTATTGTTTCCGACAATGACATTTCCTTAAAGATAACACCTCTTCTTTTTGATTTTTACAGGATAATTGAGAAATTTATAGAAATTCATCCTTCTTTTTCAAAAACTTTCAATTCTTATGAACCATGCAGTGATTTTCCCGATATTATATTGAAAATGTGCATTCAGTCTGCAGTATTTAATGTAGGCCCGATGGCATCAGTGGCAGGAGCTGCGTGCGAGTTTCTGGCTGCTGGGCTTTCCAAAGACAATTCATACCTTGCGATAGAAAACGGGGGCGATATTTATATTAAAAGCTCTAATGACATTACTGCGGGTCTGTTTTTAAAAAACAAATATTTTAAAGACAGCTTAAAAATCAAAATCAAAAAAAATATGCTTCCCTGCGGCATAGCTTCATCTTCAGGAACTCTTGGCCACTCACTTAGCCTGGGTAAGGCGGATCTTGCTGTAGTGGTATGCAAGTCAGCAATTCTCGCTGACAGTGCCGCAACTGCTGTGTGTAATATGGTAAACACAAAAGAGGATATTGAAAAAACGATCAATCACTTTAAATATTTTAAGGAAATTAAGGGGCTTGTAGTAATCAAGGACGATAAAATTGGAATTTATGGCAGCATAGAACTTGCATAATATGATTAAAAACTTGAAATAAGTTTAAATTTAACTGGTTTCATGTAAATAATGGGCAGGATAAGCTAAATTAAGAAAATTTAAAACCAAATCCAGGCAGACAATTTATTAAACTCCCAAAAACAAGCTGCCAGCCAGAAGCTAATATATTTCAATAAATGCTTTTTTTAAATAAAAAATATTTTTATCAGATTTAAATTTGTCTTTGGTAATTTTGGGGCGGACGCAACTGCTGCTGCTGTTGCTGCTGTTGCTGTTGCAACTGCTGCTGATGTTGCTGGGAATTCTGTTCAATCTGAACCCTTCTTGAATCCAAAAGCACAGACTTTTTATCTTCATTTTTTATTTCAAATATTTTCTGGTCTTCTGAGATAACACTTTCACCCCTGAACAAACCGCCTTTTTCAATTGTCAGCAGGGCATCTTTCTGAGTGAGATTACCCGTAAATTTTCCCGTTGAAGTAATTTCAACTTCTCCGGAAGCAATCATATTCCCAACAAAAGTGCCTGCTATCAGTGCATCTTTTGTTTTTATTTTTGCATCGACTCTTCCTTCTTTGCCAATGATTATTTCTTTTTCGGCAATTATCTCTCCGGTTATTTTTCCATCTATCCTGGTTGTACCTGGAGAATAAAGGCTGCCCTCTATTACAACGCCTTCGCCTATTATAGTCAGAGTTTTATTATTTATGCTGCCGATATTTTCAATATCTTTTTTTGCAAACATTTTTGCCGCCTAACTAAGTTTTACTAAATAAATATTATTAAAAAAATTAGAATTAATTTCACTATTAAAAGATGAACTTAAATTATATCATTTTTTTATTTTAATGCTAATTATTATACAAAAGCGACAAAAAGAGCTGACTGAAAAATTAATCAGCGCTGACAAGCAATTATATGCAATGGTAAATTAAGAAAATTTTGAGCTTAATTAAAATAAATAATTCTCAAAAAACCAGAGCTATTTACCATAAACTTATTAGTTAAATTAATTTATAAAACAAAAAATAAATCGCACCAATCCGAATCGATATTTTCTGCCTAAATCCATAAGAAACTATTACTGCAAGTCTTGAACTAAATAGATTAAAACATATATTGAAAGAAGTAAAGAACTATCACTATTATGTTTTTATTAAAGCGCTTACTTTTCAATATTTTTTGGTTAATTATATAAATCCTTAATTATTTGATTTTTAACTGATAAAATATATTAATATTGCAATATTTAGGAAGTCCTTTTGGGCATAAAGTGCGTTTTGGGATCTCAAAATGTGAATTCCCAGGAAAATAAAACGGTTTTTTATAAATATTATTGTTTGATTAAAGAGGTAAGATCTTGAAAAATATGATAATTAAAAAATTTTTATTAAAACAAACAGCAGTCTTTTTTTTAATATTTATTTTAATTTTGTGCCCTGGCTTATTTTCATGCAATTTTACCGGCAGCACGGATAAGGAAAAAACAAATATTGAAAATAGCACTTCTCAGACAAATGAAACTCCAGGAGATCAGAATACTGCTAAGAGTGATAATAATACAGGTGAGGGAAGCCAGACTACAGGTGAGAATAATACGCCCAGGGAGAATGCTGTAGTCAGTTTACTTATAAAAGACGCCGTGCCTCTATTTGCTCTGGCCTCTATCAGTCATGAGGCAAAGGGTTTGTTTGTTGATATAAATATTATGGAAGAGAAGGCATCTGCAGCACAGAGCATAGTAAATACCGGTGACATAATAGCAGACATCAGCAGTCCTCAGAGTGATTCAAAAAATTTTTTAATTTACTGCGCAGTGACAGGTTTTTTTAATTTATGCGACAATATTTTAGTGTCAGATTTTAAAAAATACTGGGATGGAACGTCACAGAGCGTGGGGAGTCTTGGTGAAGCCGTCGATGTTGGTAAAAGCGGTGGCAAATACAGCAGCAATAATTCCGTAAAAGAAAATAATGATAATCAGAATACTTCCCCTTCATCTTCTTCCACGGTTTTATTTTTGACACTGGAGATAAAAAAAGTACTTGCGGCTGTTTACGGAGAACCTAAAAATACTAATATTGTAATAATTGACGGTAACGAGATCCAGACCAGTATCGAAAATAATGCCAATTCTTTTGCCTTTATTCCTTTTGAAGAGCTAAGAAAGGAACTAAAAGTTCTAAATATTGACGGTAATTCTGTTTTTGACAAAGAATTTTCTTATGAAAGCTATCCTTTCTCTTTTTCTGTTGTGTTTAAGGGAGACAATATTGAAAAAGCTGCCTTACTTAAAAATGCTTTTGAAAGTAGTTTTTATTCTAATAGAGATTCAGCCAAAATGACTGTTGTAAATATGACAGGAGTAACAGCCATGGTGCGTGGAGTTGCAAACAGGATGGATACAAAAGGTGTATTGTACCCTGGAGAAAAAATAGCAGATACCTTAAAAAATGGCGATATAATCCATACAAGCAATGAGATTTCTTTTAAGGAAGACTGTAATGCAGGACAGGGCGGAACAACATTTTGCAGCAAGCCGGAGTATATAGAGCTGTTAAAATACGTTGGTATTAACCTTGTTGAACTGACGGGAAACCATTTAAATGATTACGGTGCAAGCTTTCTTGATGACACCATTAAAACATATGAAGATCTTGGCTGGAAATATTTTGGAGGAGGCAGCAATCTTGCTCTTTCCAGAAATCCGGCTCTTTATGAAATAAATGGAAATAAGATTGCTTTTTTAGGATTTAATCAGTTTGGCCCCGAGTACGACTGGGCAACCAGAACAAGTGCCGGCTCGGCTCCGCCTGATAGTAATTACTATATTAATAAGGTGAAAAGTTTAAAAGAAGCAGGATACAATGTAATTTTCACATTCCAGTATGAAGAATCATATAATTATTTTCCTTTGGACAAGCAGGTAGAGGACTTCAGAATAATAAGAGATGCAGGTGCAGATATAGTAAGCGGAAGCCAGGCGCATCAGCCAATGGGATTTGAAATGACAAAAGATGGTCTTATATGTTATGGGCTTGGAAATCTGTTTTTTGACCAGATGCAGTCACTTGGGACAAGGCAGGGGATTATTACCAAACATATTTTTTATGATGGGCGACATATCAGCACTCAGATTATACCGACCATAATAGATGATTACAGTCAGCCAAGGCTGACCAGTGAAGCCGAAAAGAAAGAATTGCTAAGATCGTTATTTGAAGCAAGCCTGAGATAGTAAAAAATGAGGTATCGGCTCTGGCATGGCAAACGACGCAAGGGTGTCTGCTCCAAAAAAAAAAAAAAAAAATATTGTAATGGCGGTCAGATGAAAAAAAAGTTTGTTAATATTCTGTTTTTAATTTTTGTGTTTATTCTTATTTTTGTTTTCCTGCCGTCAGCTGCTTCTTGTCAGATTTTAAATGACTTAATCTCCAATGATATTTTTAAAAGCACCACATCTTCTGCTGCGTCTTTGATGCCGGATGATTTAAAAGAGGCGGAAAGTACAACCACAGGCGTCGGTGAAAAATTAGAAGTAAATCCGGGGGAAACAACAACCAGCTCCAAAATTGAAGATATTACCGTAAATATTGAAAGCCTTATCCCTGATTATATCGGAGCGGTAATAATAAATAACATTAGAAAAGCTGCCGGGCCCGAATTTAATTTTAACTTTCAGGAAGTCGGCAGCCTTGAGCAAAATACTTCGGGGGACATCAAAATTTATTTCGAAAATTACGGGAGAGGCGGCAAAGAGAAAATAGTCGGAAATTATGAGCTGGTGCTTGCCGGAAGTTTTTATACATATTGCGATGATGTTGTTTTTGAAGATTTTCTAAAATTTTGGGGGGGTGAGTCTGATGCGCTGGATTATCTGACAAATGACGGCTCAAATCCCAAGCTTATTTTTGATAAAAATATTTTTGAAATTCTGGAAAGTGTTTTTGGCAAGTGCCAGATTAAAAACCCGGAAATAACAGAAAACCCCCAAGAGCTAAAATTAAAGCTCACTGCTGAGCAAAATTATTTTTCTGTGATACCTTTTGAAGAGATAATCAAGGAGTTTAAAATCCTTAACATAAACCAAATATCTGTTTTTGATAAAGAGGCTGACATAAGCAGCTATCCTCTGGCCATGAACATAATTCTCTATAGCGGCGGAAGCGAAGGAGAAGATTTTTTGGCAGGTGATCTTGAAATAGATAAAGTCACAAATCGCATGACAGACAGACTAATGACAATTAATATGACCGGCTGCACAGCGCTTGTTAGAGGAACTGCAGTAAGGATGGAAACAAAAGGAGTACTCTATCCCGGACTAAAAATTGCAGATACATTAAAAGATGCCGATATTACTCATATAAGCAATGAAATAACATTCGTTGAAGGTAATCCGCGTGATAGAGAAGATGATATAGTTTTTAGCAGTGACCCCAAATATATAGAACTTTTAAAATCAGTCGGGGCTGATGTAATTGAGCTTACAGGTAATCATATGAATGATTACGGACCTGAGTGGATGGTTTATACCCTTGAAATGTATGAAAAAGAAGGCTGGAAGTATTTTGCGGGTGGTCGTAACCTTGACGAAGCATACAAACCGGCAGTATTTAATATTAACGGCAACAGGGTAGCATTTCTTGGATGCAATCAGTTCGGGCCTGCCGCATATTGGGCAACAGATGGCAAGGCAGGTGCGGCCCCTCCGACTTATGATAATTATGAGAAAATAATCAGACAGCTAAAAGAAGAAGGCTGTATTGTTATCTTTACTTTCCAGCATATTGAAGTATATGATTATATGCCTGCAGCGACGCAGGTAAAAGATTTCAGGAGAATGGCAGCAGCCGGTGCAGATATAGTTAGCGGAAGCCAGGCGCATCAGCCACAGGCAATAGAATTTTATGACAAGAGCGCCATATTTTACGGCCTGGGCAATTTATTTTTTGACCAGATGCATAATGATGAAGTAAGACAGGGAATAATTACAAAACATATATTTTATGAAGGCAGATATATAAACACAGTTCTTATAACAACCATGCTCGAGGATTACTCCCAGCCAAGGCTGACAAATTTACCTGAGCGATTAGATATACTCTCCAATGTTTTTGCCGCCGGCAGAATGCAAAGCAAAAAAAGCAAGTAAAGTTTTTCTTTATTAATTTTCATTTTTTGCATAAAGTACATTTTGTTTATTAGTTAATGAAACGAAATTTAAAAATAAGAATAAATTATTCATGAAAAAACTGATTTTAAAAATAAGAAATATTTTTAAAAGAAAAACTAAAGACGAGGTAATCATTGACCGGAAAATAAGCGGGGATGCTGGCGATGAAAGCAATAATTACGAAGGCTTGTCAGGTTTGTTTGCCGGCAGTGAAGAAGAAGCGGGCAATGCCAAAAAAATGTCTTTTATTGATCATCTGGATGAGCTTAGAAAAAGGCTTCTTGTTGTAATGATTGTTTTTGTCGTTGCCTTAATAGGTTTTTATCCTCTTCATGAAATAATAATGCATTTTCTTACTTCCTCTTTTTTAACTTCAGAACTTGTTTATCTTGAGATAATGGAGCCTTTTCTTGTAAATTTAAAGATTTCTTTTTTTTGCGCCATAATTGCAATCTCTCCCCTGCTTGCATATCAGCTTGCTACTTTTCTTGCACCTGTTTTTTCAAGGAAAATAAAGAAGTATATGATAATAATATTAGTAATGTTTTTTATTTTATTTGCCGGTGGTTTTATTTTTGCATATAAACTGCTGGTACCGGTTGCAATGAAGTGGCTTGTCAGTCAGGGGTCGACCTTAAAAGCAAGTCTTAGTGTAAACAAGTATGTGAGTTTTGTAGGCTGGTTTATGATTGGAGGAGGGTTGGCTTTTGAGCTGCCGCTAGTTCTGCTCTTTCTCATTAAGGCTGGAATTCTTAAAATACAGGTTCTCAGGCGTCAGTGGAGAATAGTATATATTTTGATATTATTACTCAGCGCCATAATAACTCCTGACTGGAGTCCTGTAACCATGGCAGTTTTGGCAGTGCCCATGATTTTGCTTTATGAGCTTTCACTGCTGCTGGCAAAAATTTTTAAATGATTGATTTTTTCTTTTTTATAATCTAATCTTTAATAGAAGCTGTATTATACGATATATCTGAAAGGAAGTGTTTGTAAATGTTTGGACTTGGATGGCAGGAACTTTTAATTATTCTGGTTATAGCGTTAATAATTTTTGGCCCAAGGAAGCTTCCTGAAATCGGAAAATCGCTTGGCCAGGCAATAAATGGTTTTAAGGAAAGCACAAAAAAGGCAACTGATGAAGCCAAAAAAGAATTTAAAGATATTGAGGGCGGTATTTCTTCAGACAATAACAGCAATAATATAATTAAACCCTGATTATAGTATGTAGTTGTTTTTAAAATGAATAATCAGTGAGGATTATTAACAGTATATTTGTGCCCTGTGTCAGCTTAAGGCGACCTTACTAAAGTCAGATCAGACACTTAATTGCCTGCCATAATCAGCATCGTGTTTCTAATGTCTCTAATAGTTGCAAAAAATATTAAATTTAGAACATTTTAAATTTTACACAAACTGACTGTATACCAGAGAGCAACCAGCAGGTGAGGAGCCAGACTTGTGAAGCTTATATGATCGATTCACATAGGTAATTCATTAAAGCTGATTTATTTGCCAGAGTCACTATAAGCAATCAGGAAGGATTTAGCTCGTCTTCACCAAATACTGTTGCGCTGAATATATATATCTCGCAATTTTTATCCTGCCATGCGCTTTCGTGCAGGCCTGCTTTATGGCATGTTTCCCTTAGAAACTGTGTTCTGTCCCAATTGTAGTCGGTGGCCACCTGTGGAAGCAGAAGTCCCTGGCTAAAGCCTTTTTTAATGAAAAGACCATGCGTACCAACTTTAATCTCATCAAAATTGTTAATAAGTTTAAAAGGTGAAAGAACAGATATCTCAATCCTGATATTTTTGATGTCCGCTGCAGACAAAGGATAGAATCTTGGGTCATTTAGGGAGGCTTCCTTTGCCATTGTTCTGACTGTTTCCCATAATGGGCTGACCGCTCTGATATTACCTATACATCCTCTAAGTTTGCCATTAATGGTTAAAGTTACAAAAGCACCGCATTTTTCGTTTAAAATTATATCATTTATGGCAGGAATGCCTGATTTTATCCCAAGAATAGCACTTTTAATGGATTCCCGCGCAATTTCAAGGAGAATCAGCTTTTCTTTTTTATTAAGGCTCATACTTATAGTATCTTCAGATTCATCTTTTTCATAAAGGTCGTTGTCGTTTTCCATATTTAATTTTTCCTTTTTATTATGGCTTGCATCAGTGGCATATTCAGAGTCCTCTTTTTTAGAAGATTCACTGCCATTTTCCCTGTTTTTGCCTGTTTTTGAAATATTATTTATTATAGTTTTTCCAATTTCAGTTTTAATTTCTTTTTTTGCTGCAGTATCTGATTTTTTTTCATCTGATTTATCTTCTTTAAACAAGGCAGCTGCAAGATATCCGACAACTGCTTTTCTTTCTCCAGATATGTCACCGGAATTTAAATATTTAAGTATGAGCGCCTTGTCTGCGCCCAGATTTTTGGCAGCTATCATTGCCGCTATAACAGGACCACCGCCGCACATTTCAACTTTGCTTTTAAGAAATTCATCTTCAAGATTATCGATATCAAATTTCCCTACCAGATTTTCCACCTGCCTGTCAAGAATTACGGCATCATTATATGGATGATAGTGAGAAAGATCGCTGGAGGCAATTATTATAATATTTTCATTTTCAAATACTTCACTTATTGTTTTCCCAATAGCATGGATATTTTGAATTGACTGGGATCCAATTACTACCGGAATAAATTCGAATTCCTTAAACATATACTGTAAAAAAGGAAGCTGGACTTCAATACTGTGCTCATTGTTGTGGCCTTTATCAGAAAAACGAATATGTGGATTGTTTTCAACCAGAAGGGCGCTTCTTTTTTTATCAATACCTACTCTACCCAGGGGGGTATTGTAAGCATCCCCGTCATAAACTGATACAAAATCAAAAGACTCAGAGTGAGAGGGGGAAATAATAATAATGCTGTCAAATTTTTTGTTTATTATCTGTTTAAAAGAATAGGCAGCTACCTGTCCTGAATAAATATATCCAGCATGGGGGCATATCAGGGCTTTAATATTATTGATATCAAGAAGCTTTGCATTATTTAAATAATCTTCAATCTGCATTCCAAGAACATAAGGATCATCAGGGTAAAAAGACCCTGCAACTATGCTGTCTCTTATTTTTTCATACCTGTTCATCTACGGCCTCGCTTTATCAAATATAAATTAAATTCGATATAATATTATTATATTGAAAATAGCAATTTTTTAAAATAGAATAACTGTTTATAAAAATGAATTTTAAGCTTGACAATATGAAGTCGAGTAAAGATAATAATTAAGCAATTTTAAATGCTGGTGTAGCTCAATTGGTAGAGCAGCTGACTTGTAATCAGCAGGTTGGGGGTTCAAGTCCTCTCGCCAGCTCCATTTTTTTAGGTTAGTTTTTTAAGGGCCTTAATAAAATGATGGTATTTTTAAACCTTTTTTGTATTTTTAATGAAAAATAATTTATATTTCATTAATTTTGATTTGGGGTTTTTAATATTATATTGTTTTTATAGCCCATAAGCGTTATATTATGTGCTTTGCTGTCCTTGAAAAATAAAGATGTCTTAACTGAGGGGTGCCCGAGTGGCCAAAGGGAGCAGACTGTAAATCTGCCGG
>CAYNMO010000082.1:0-10436 GCA_964398155.1 uncultured Actinomycetota bacterium
TGTCACACCTGTAAATGTCGGCGCTGTCTCTGCTGCTTTTACTGCTGTAGTTGCGGAACTTGTCATTGGTGCTCCCGGTGAAGTACCTGTTTGCGCTATTGGAGTTACAATAACTTTTATAAATTTACCTAAATCTTCAGTCATGAGCTCATAAGTACTGTTTGTTGCCCCCGGTATATCGGTATATGTTCCTTCTTGCGTATCACAGATTCTCCACTGATAAAGAGGTGTTCCAGCCAGATCTCCATTTATGTCATTATAGCCAATACCTGCGGCTGTAAGTGCTAATCCTGCTTCGGCTGTGCCTGTAATTGCTGCACTTGAAAATATCGGTGCTTCTTCTGATGTTAAAACTTCTATGCTTGGAGAACTTGTTACTGGCGCTCCGGGTGATGTTCCGGTTTGTGCCGTAGGAGTTATCTTGACCTTTATAAATTTAGCTATATCCCTGGCTATGGGAGCATAAGTGCTCCTTACTGCGCCGGAAATATCATTATATGCGCCATCTGCCGTATCGCAGATCATCCACTGATATCGGGGTGTCCCTGCCAAATCACCATTTACGTCATTATAGCCAACACCTGAAGCCGTAAGCGCAGCGCCAATTTTGGCTGTGCCTGTAACCATAGCGCTTGAAAACGCAGGAGCGGCCTCTTCTGTTAATACTGATAAAATTGCAACGCTTGTTACCGGCTTTCCGGGTGATGCCCCTGTTATTGCTGTCGGAGTTACCTCAACTTTTATAAATTTATCTGAATCTGCAATAGACGGCGCGTAGGTGCTGCTTATTGCGCTGGGAATGGCAGTATATGTTCCATCTGCCGTATCGCAGATCATCCACTGATATCGGGGTGTCCCTGCCAAATCACCATTTACGTCATTATAGCCAATACCAGCGGCTGTAAGCGCTACACCTACTTTGGCTGTGCCTGTAATTGCTGCACTTGTAAACGTCGGTGCTGTCTCTGCAGCTAATACAATACTGTAAAAATTACTCTTAGCGGTCCATGCTCTTAACCCGGTATAATATTTTTGGTCTTGTGTCGGAATTGCAATCTGATAATTATAGTCAAGTACAAACTTGCCATCTATGTAGACTTCAATTTTTTTATTGCTGGTGTTGGCTCCTGTGCTGACAGTAGATACATTTAGCTCAATAGCGTGTTCAGCTGTCCACCATAGCGGGTCAACACTTTTTTTAGATATTACACCATCTGTGCTGCTGGTTATTGTTTTGACAGGGTTCTTCTCAACTCCATTTATTCGAGGCCTTATTAAAACGGCTCCGTCACCAAAGCCTCTATCAAACTGCAGTATGTAACCGTTATCTTTTGAACCATCAGGTTCATTGGTTGTTGTGTCAAAGAAAATACCGTAACCACCGTTTGAGCCTGCTTGAAGACTTGCATTTATTTTTACAGAATATTCTGCATTTGGATTATTGATATAAATAAGACCGCCAGATCCCAAAATAGAACCGCCAATAGAATCGTCTTTCCACATATTAAAGTTAGGGGAGAGAGCTCCCTCATTTTTAAGCTCATCCAATGACAATGCAATTACTGCAGCACTTGCAGTGCTTGACATCGGTATCCCGGGTGATGTGCCTGTTAATGCCGTCGGAGTTACAATTACTTTTATGAATTTATTTAAATCTCCCATTAGAAGAGTGTATGCACTGCCTGTTGCACCTGAAATATAAGTATATTCACCATCTGCCGAATTGCAGATTGTCCACTGATACAAAGGTGTTCCTTCGGGGTCCCCGTTTGTGTCAAAATATCCCAAGCCTCCGGCTGTTAGCGTTGCACCTACTTTTGCTGTGCCCGTAATTGCTGCACTTGAATATGTCGGTGCTGCTTCTGCAATTGATACTGCTGCAGTCGCAAAGGATGTCACAGGTTCCCCGGGTGATGTTCCAGTTTGCGCTGTCGGAGTTATTATGACTTTTATGAATTTACCCAAATCTGTAGTTGCAGGCGTGTAAGTATTGCCGGTTGCACCTGAAATATCAGCATATGTTCCATCTGAACTTTCGCATATTGTCCACTGATACAGAGGTGTTCCTTCCGGGTCCCCGTTTACATCAATATAGCTTTCGCCTGCAGCGGTAAGCACTGAGCCTGCTTTGGCTGTTCCTGTAATTGTACCGCTTAAAAATTCCGGAGCTGCCTCTTCCCCTGACACTGCTGCGGTCGCAAAAGATGTTACCGGCTCCCCGGGAGATGTCCCTGTCTGCGCTGTCGGAGTTACTATAACTTTTATAAATTGACCCAAATCTGCAGTTATGGGTGTGTAGGTGCTGCTTGTCGCGCCCGATATAGCAGTATATGCTCCGCTTGCAGAATTGCAGACTATCCATTGATAAAGAGGCTTTCCTTCCATGTCCCCGTTTACATCAATATAGCTTTCGCCTGCAGCTGTAAGTACCGAGCCTACCTTTGCAGTACCTGTAATTGCTGCACTCATAAATGTCGGCGCAGCATCCGAAACCAGTAATACTGTAATATTTGCAGTGACTGTAGATGATTCTTTATCATCATCTATAACGGTCAGTTTAACTGTTACCTTTATCGCAGAATCCAATTTTTCCGGCGCATTGTATGTTACAATAGGTGAATTTTGGCCTGTAAGGGAACCGGGGCCTTCTATTATGTTCCAGTCATAGCTGCTGATTGTGCCATCCGAATCACTGCTGGCGCTCCCGTCAAGTTTAACTGTTGAATTCACCTCTACTGAATAAGGTCCACCGGTGTCAGCCGTAGGAGCCAGGTTATCCTGGTCCTTTGTGTCTTGGACTATTTCTTTCTTGTCAATTTTTTGACTGAAGGTAATTGAAATATCCAGAAGCTGCATCTCGCTTTTACAATCCTTAATTAAAAAAGCCTTAAACAATATTTGTCCGGTGTTTACCGGAAAATCCTTTATTTTATCGTTGACTTCTTTGGCTGTATTATAATCATTTTGACCGGCACTGACCCATTTACTGTTCCAATAGTACCAGGTCTGTCCATTGTCATCTGAAAGCTGATAATATATTTCACCGTTATTCTTACTGGAGACTTCTACAAAACTATCATAACTGGCTGTATTTGGAACTGTCAGTGAATTTATTGCCTGAATCGTTGCTTCGCATGTGGTTTTCTCTATTATCGTGGTTGATTCTGTGGTTGTTGCTGCAGTTGATTCCGTGCTTGATGCTGCAGTCGATTCTGTGCCAGATACCGAACTTGATTCTGTTGTCGATACTGCAGTTGATTCCGTGCTCGATACTGCACTTGATTCTGTGCCAGATACCGAACTTGATTCTGTTGTCGATACTGCAGTTGATTCAGTAGGTAATTCTGTTAGGCCTTTTACTTCTATCTCCGCCGGCTTAAAAAGAGCGAGCCCGTCGACAATCTGTATTTTACTAAAATCATAGATATAATCTTTTGGACTATCAAAGCCCCAGCTTAAAGAATCAGCTCTCAGTTCTGCTGTCGGACCGGCTAAAAAAATACCTCCCGACAGAATAGACGTTATTAAAAATATCACTATAAAAGTGCAAACAGACACAAGCGATACTATTCTTTTTAATCTGTATTTCTGCACCTCTTTTTTATCATTGCTAAAGTTTAGCGGAGAAATAAATATATATATCGGTAATGATACAATCAATAAAAGAATTTCCAATAAAATAATCTTTAGAGCAACTCCCAGAGTTTTTAAAATGCCACCATCAATAATAGCTTCTTTAGACTTATTTATTTTTGCCGAAACGTGTAATATGAAATTTAGCCAAGCAGTTTTTGTTTTTTTCATGTTCATAAAATCATATAAGTATAATAATAGAAAAAATGCCCAAAGCTACGAAAACAATCATGAAATAATTTAAGTATATATCCAATCTGCTAATTAAACTGTTATACAAGTTTTGAGTAATTTCAAAATATTTTGTAGTGCTGACATCGCTTTTTTTACCGGTTACGTCATCATAAGCCATTGCCTGCAGCCAATACTTTCCGGGCTGCAGGTTAAAACTTTTAACATCAGTTTCAAGTCTCCAATTTCCAACTTTATCTGTATTGACAATATAAATTCTTATATTGTTATATTCCAGTGAAGTGTCGTCTTGTTTTTTGCCGATATTAACAACAATTTTTGAATCAGCCTTTCCCAAGCCGCTTACTGATAAGCCTGAATTGTTTGTCTTACTTATATTTTCTACAGTGGGAGGAGAAAAAGAAGTATCTAACTGAGTATTATAAACATCGGATAAAATATAACTTTGTTCAATTGCCTGATCATTTCTTTTATTTTCAGTTGTAATTAAAAACTGCCTGTTATTAAGATATACAGGCAAACCAACTATCAAAACCAATTTAGCCAACCATACTATCAAAATAACAATCAAAAAAGACAGGGTAAATATTCTGCGGATTTTATATTGTGCTTTACCTCCGGTGCCCTCTCCTTTAGATACCAAATATAAAGGGAAAGAGATAACAGCAAGAAATAGTTCCAAAAAAATAACAGCAAAAACAGCCAGAATAGACTTTGGGGCACGAGAAATTGAAACATCGTTCTTTCTTTTATAGATTGATGCAGAAGTATGCAATATTAAGTTTGTCCAGTATCCTCTCATATTGCAGATATTGTTTCACTTTATTAATATCTTATTGATCTTTTTAGATAACTCACTGAGATCTGTGGAAGCTTTTATAAAATAACCCTCTGCACCCAATTCCAATCCCTTTTTAATATCACTGTCCTGGCCTAAATTACTTAAAATAATGACCGCAATCTCTCTTGTATCCTCATTACTTTTTATCGCTTTTAAAACTTCAAACCCATGCATCTTTGGCAGTATCAAATCCAATAATACTAATCCCGGTTTTTCTTCATTGATTAATCTTAGTCCGGTCTCCCCGTCTTTTGCTGATAATACTTCAAAGCCCTGACTCAACAACTCAACATTTAAAGCCCTCAGTAAAATTTGTTCATCTTCAATGACTATTATTTTTTTTATCATAATATATACTTATGTTAATTAACTTTTATAAAAGTTCTTATACATATTTATTTTTACAGATTAATATATATATTAAACAATGTCAATATATATATTAAACAATATCAATATATATTAAACAATGTCAAATATGTACTGGCTGCGGCAGTATACGATAAAACCTCAAATGGGTATGGGGAGGATTTTCAATAAGGCGGAGTAGACATGAGGACGGAGTTAATGCTTTTTTAATAAGACCATTTTAAGCGATCGGTCACAAGGAACTATTTAGTTACTGGTGACCGACTCAGTTTTTAGTGAATTATTTATTTAAATTAAGCTTAAAATTTTCCTGATTAGAATATTTTAGCTATTTGTTTCCTGGAACTGATTAAACTTCTTTATTTTGTTATATTATAATTTAACTTTAAAGTCCTTATCCTTTCGTAGGAACTTTTTATAGTTTCTTCTTTTATCCTGCCATCCTTAAGTGCCGACTTGATTGAGTCAACTGCTTTTTTGGCTATATCCTCATCATAAGCAGAGCCGTTGTTTGAAAATATAAGCAGATCGCATCCTGCATTTACTGCCTTTATTATTGCTTCTTCGAAGCCGAAGTTTTCTACAATTGCGCCCATTTGCATGTCATCAGATACTATAACTCCTTTAAAGTTCAGCTTTTTCCTTAAAATATCCTGTAAAAATAATGGAGACAGCGTTGCGGGATAATTTGGGTCAATATTTGTGTTCATTACATGTGCAGTCATTACCATATCCGTTTTATTGTCTGTAATCAATTTTACATAGGGTTCAAGCTCTGTTTCTTCTTTATATGTATTAGTTATATCAACCAGCCCAAGATGACTGTCGCTTGCTGAACTTCCATGCCCCGGAAAATGTTTTAATGCTGTAATAATACCAAATTCATGCATGGCATCGATAAAATTGCTAGCATGTTCGTACACTTTTAAAGGATCTTCAGAAAAAGATCTTTCGATTTTTCCAATTACGGGGTTTTCCTTGTTAATATTTACATCTACTACCGGCGCAAAATTTACATTGAGACCAAGATAGGCAAATTCCAGGCCAAGAGGTGAAGCTTTTAAGAAAGTATTTTTAGGTTCGTCTTCCCCCATTTTCTGGGCACTGATAATTTCCATGAAACCATATTTTGACCTGAGGCGGTTTACTTTCCCTCCTTCTGCATCAACTGCAACAAAAAGATCACTTCTGCCCAGGCTTTTCAGATCCTCAACCAGTTTTTTTGTCTGTTTTGGGCTCAAAATATTTCTTGGAGAGCTTTTTGATGGTACATCATAGTCAAAAAGGACCACCCCGCCGATACTGTATTCCCTGATGTCTTTTATAATTTTAGAGGAGTCATTTATTTCTGTTCCCCTAAATCCCAGGACAATCATCTCCCCTATCATTTTATCGAGAGAGTTACTTGCTTCTATTGTTTTCTGGCTGCATGCTGTAAAAACAAGACCAAAAGAAAGTATCAGGCACAATGCCAGACATAACATAGCTATAAGATATTTTTTTAATTTCATTTTAAAGTGACCTTTATACCTTTCTGCTGATTCTAATTAAATAATTAAATAAATTTGCCGACAATAAGATTACTGCCATGTTTTTTGAAGACAGCATTTTTTAGTCTTTAATCTCTATGCCTGATATTAAAGCATAATTGCTTTTTTTATTAGTTTATTATTCTAATTTATTCTAATTTATTTTAATTTATTTTATTATTTTTTTAAATATTTAAAACATTTTAAGTTTATATTTTAATTTATATTTTAATAAATAATTGTTAAGATTAATAAGTAAAAGTTAAAAATAGCAAGGAAACAACAGGACGATTACTTTTATTAAAAACCTGATCCGTTTTAAAAGTTTATATGTAAATATTTACATAATGTTAATAGTAAAGTCTAAAATTTAGATTTTATAAATATAGCATTATATAAATATAAAAAAATCAGTAGCAGACCAAAGAGATGACGCATATAAAAAGTGTATCGCAGCAGTATTAGTGGCAGTTCAGTTACTGGTATCGATAAGTCTGAGTGCATGTCAGGCAGGCGGACAGGGCAGCGCAGCAACAGCCACAGCTCCTGCAAATATAGTTTAAATTAAAAGAATAGGGACAAAAAGAAGGCACAAATGAAAAAGCGTATTGCAATAGTATTGCTGGCAGTTCTTTTATTGACATCAATCGGTCTTAGCGCATGTCAGTCAGGCGGACAGGGCAGCACAGCAACAACTGCACCTGCCAATGCAGCAGTTGAAGGCAAGTAAAGAGAATAGACAGATATAGTAAAAGCGTATTACAGTAGTTTACTGGTAATGGCAGTTGCGTTACTGGTAATGACAGGCCTGAGTTCATGTCTGGAATTCGGACAGGGTACAGCTGCAACTGCACCTGTCAATCTATGAAATTATCAATAAGAATGCAATGGGTCTGAGTTCTTGCCATTCAGGCGGACAGGCAAAAACTATAACGACGCTATTGCCAGTTTATGATCAAACACATGATTTTGATTAGAATACTAATAAGGTTTAATAAAAGGATTTTTTATGATTAAAAAGAGTTTTATAAAAGTTATAACAATTATTATTATTATTTTTATAGCCACTGCCGTACTAAGCTGTTCAAAAAAGAATGAGATTCAGAAAATAAACATAGCCACTGGCGCTTCAGGAGGCGTTTGGGCACCTCTGGGTGATGCTATGGGCATTACAATCTCAGAGAATGTTGAAGGCGTTACTGCTGTTGCAGAGGAAACTGGTGGTGCTGTGGAAAATCTCAGAATGCTTCTTTCCGGTAAGGCAGAGATAGGATTCGTTTTTGATTACCATGTCGCTAAAATTAACACCGGCAGCATGCCGGATGTTGCAAAAGACCCTGCATCCATGCGCATCATTATGGGTCTTTATGAACAGCCTCTTCAAATAGTTACAGGGTCGGCAAGCGGCATATCAAGTCTCAAAGATTTGAAAGGAAAGCGTGTTTCTACAGGGGCGGTGGGGAGCGGCACAGAAGAACAGGCAGGATATCTGCTTGGGGCTCTTGGCATCGATCCCGACAAAGACATAATCAGGAAAAAATTAAACCTCGACGATTCTGTCAATGGGCTAAAAGAGGGCACACTGGATGCATTTTTCTGGTCCGGGGCACTTCCGTCTGAGGCTTCTACTGAAGGGCCTCTCTCTAATCTGGCGGTAGATTCAAAGATAAAGATGAGCATTCTGCCCATTGATTCCGAGACTGCAGATATGGTAATGAAGCAGACACCCGGTGTCTTCCACCCTATGGTTATTAAAGCAGATGAGTATCCCGGAATGACTTCGGATGTTGAGACGCTGGCTGTTACAGCAGTGCTTGCTGTAATGGACACATTTCCGGATGATTTGCTGGCTGGTAGCATTAATGCAATTTTTGAGCATAAAAATGAACTGCTTTTACCTGTCTGGAAGGGTGCTGCAAATTTTACACCGGAAAAAAGCCTTTCAATACTTGCTCCCGAGACCCGAAAGTATGTCCATTCTGCAGCGTTTGAAGTACTAACTGAGAGGGAGACTTTATATCAGGTTTCAACTTATAGCGAACTGTCAAAAGGCAGTTTTAGTGGCTTTGAAAGAGCCGGGCAGCTTATGAAGCAGGCAGATTTTGGTATCGGGACATTCGATGGTATTGAAGGTGAAATGATCCTTCTTGATAGGAAAATGTATCAGGTCATGGCACCGCAGGATATTGTGACTCCCGCAGAAGATATTATGATTCCTTATATGACTGCGACCATGTTTGACGCAGATATTTACAAAAGCGAATACACTGTTGCAAATCTGGAGGCCTTAAAAAAAGAACTTGACGGGCTGATTTTGCATAAGGATTCGTATTATGCCATAAAACTTGACGGTACTTTTAAAAAAATAAAACTTCGCTCTGTACCAAAACAGTCTCAACCTTACCCAACGCTGGAGGAAGTTATTAAAAAACAGATTATTGGTGATTATCAGAACATAAAAGGAACGCTGGTAGGTTTCTGGTCGCCGGAGTATTCAGGGAATATTATCCTTGCAGGATACCATTTTCACTTTATCTCCGATGACAGAAATATTGGGGGGCACGTGCTTGAATTAGAGTCTGCAGATACTTCCGGGACTTTGGATGAGACGAGGACCCTTAATATGATGATGCCGCCGGCGCTCAATTAAGAAGATGATTGACATCTTTGAGAAAAAACTGAAAAGAAAAGATTATTTTTTAAAAAAAATTAAAATTGTGAGCTGTCATTAAGAGTACTTCGTATAAAAATTTGATTGAATTTAATAATAATAATTTAGTGAAAACAGGGGTCAGATGAAAAAGTGGATTATCATAATAATAGTACTTGCAGTTATTTTGTTTGTTTCAGTGGGTTTTAATTTTTACCAGCTGGGAGTCAGCAGTGGGATAAGACAGTCAGCTGCTTCCTTCCCTGTAAATGGATAGCAATCTTCATTAGATTTGGCGGGATACACTTGAAGCTAATGGTAGTAAATGAGCAGTTTTGCAGCAGGTATCAGGCAAAAGAGCATGGCTTGTTTATTCAGATTATGGCATCACAATTATTTGAAAAGTTTATAAAAATATCAGATAAAATGAAAGGAAGCGAGATATGAATAAAAAAATCAAAATTACAGCAGTAACCGTCCTGATTTTGTCAGCCGCTTTTTTTATTTTTGGTCTTAATGGCTGTGCATCCAAGAGCTCGCAAAGCCAGGCAGGCGGTATGGACTCTTTAATTAAAGGCGAAGTACAGACAGTAATTTCCATGCTGCAGGTGATATCAGATCGCCAGCAGGCGGGAGAAATGACAATAGAGCAGGCCAAAGATCTTGCTGCCGGGCTTTTAAGAGGCATGACTTACGGAACGGATGGTTATTTTTGGGCTGACACAGAAGAAGGCGTTAATGTTGTGCTCTACGGCAGAACAGATGTTGAGGGCAGAAACAGGCTTGAAGATAAAGACACTAACGGTAAATTTTATGTTAAAGAATTTATGTCAGTAGGCAAAGCAGGCGGAGGATATGTTGATTACCTCTTCGTAAAAAAGGGAGAGACAAATGCATTGCCCAAGCGCTCATATGTTCAGTCGTTTAAACCTTTCGGGTGGGTAATAGGGACAGGATACTATAAATAAAAAGGGGGCTTTATGAAAAAGTGGATCATTATAATAATAATTCTTGCAGCTCTTCTGTTTGTTTCAATGGCTTTTAATTTTTACCAGCTGGGAGTGATGAACGGAAAACTCATGCCACCCTCAAATATTGAAGAAGTTGTAGGTGATTGATATAGGGGTAAAAAAATGATTAAAAAATAATAAGGGGGCTTTATGAAAAAGTGGATCATTATAATAATAATTCTTGCAGCTTTACTGTTTGTTTCGGTGGCTTT
>CAYNMO010000083.1:0-4524 GCA_964398155.1 uncultured Actinomycetota bacterium
CAGATAAAGAATTTCAATATAGATCTTGGAATTAAAAGATTTTCACCTTCGTATCTTTTTACTGAAGCAATTACAATTTTACTTGTGCCCAGCGGAAGTCAGTTTATTTTAAGAGCTGTAACCACTACTGATATATCCAAAATGATATTAAATCCGCTATCCCTGGGACAAAGTCTGGTTCAGGTATGGCCTCAGATAGTGGCTATTACAGCATTGGCGATAATCTGTTTCTCAATTTCCTATATTGTTTTTATCAAGCAGGAAATAAGATCCACTTAATTAGATCTGTATAAATTTAGTTGTAAAGCTTTAAAGAATAAAATAAAAAAAAGCCGGTTTTATGTGACCGGCTTTTTTTTATAATTCTTATTTTTAGCTTCTATTTTATTAAGGCTATTAAAGCTTAATTTTAAATAACAGGATAAGGATACGTCAAACAATGGTAAATACTGCTGACAGCCTGGTCCATCAGAGTAAACAGAGCAAGGCTAAAATATTGCGGCTGTTACCCAAATAAAACGGACACCCTTTTGTAAGATCAATTCAATATTTTAATTAATCCTGCTGAGTAGCAACCTCTTCGATAAGGTTTGTGCCAGCTGAGACTTTATCAACACTGTGGATTGATGCTCCGCACTGAATAATAATTCTTTCAACATCGTCAAAATTAATTGAAAACCCTTCAAGAGTGATTTTCACATTTTCAACTTTCTGGTCCATTTCGGTTAAAGAAATATCAACACCGTCAATACCTATTAAATCCGCAAGCTGTGTAGCAAGTTCCAACAAGTTTGGTGTGTGTGGTTTTAAAACATCCAAAACTATTCTTCTGATACTGGCCAAAAATAATCACTCCTTTGTTTTAAAAATAATAATAGAGTTTCAAATAAACCCTTTTTAAATTATATAGCAAACCTGTCTATTTTTAAATTTAAAATAATTCTTAAAAAAAATAATAAATCTGCCTGTCTTTTGATAAAAAATTTATCTCTGCTGGTATAATTTATTAAAAATAACTATTATCCCTTTTTATCTCTGCTGTAATCAGTTCCAAAAAAATAATCATCGCTGTTAAGATAAAATCGGACGGCTTAAATATATTTTTTAAGATTAAGCATACAATTTTTCAAGTCTTCCGGAAGTTCATCATTTAAATCAATCTTTTCATTTGTAACTGGGTGATCAAATACAATTCTTTTTGAATGCAGAAACTGGCGCGCAAGCCCTATTTCATTTGCAATTTTTTCTGACTGGCTGTTTCCGTAATCTTTGTCACCTATAACAGGATGACCTATATAACTAAAATGAACCCTTATCTGATGCGTTCTTCCTGTTTTGGGATATGCCTCAATTAAAGTACACCCTTCATATTGGCTTAATATTTTAAAATCAGTCTGAGACTGCCTGCCGCGAACCACAACACTCATTTTCTTTCTGTCTTTCATTGATCTCCCTACAGGAAGTTTTATTGATCCCTCAGGTTCTTTAAAATATCCAAGAACAAGTGCTTCATATGTCTTGCCTATCTCTCTGTTCTTGAATTTTTCCGAAAGCAGAGCATGTGTTCTTTCATCTTTTGCAACAATTATTATTCCGGAAGTATCCTTGTCAAGTCTGTGAACGATGCCGGCTCGAAGACTCCCGCCTACTCCGGAAAGTTTTTCATTATAATTAACCAGTGCATTAATTAATGTGTTTTCAAAATGTCCCGGGGCCGGATGAACAACTATTCCTGCATCTTTTGATACAGCAATAATATAATCATCTTCAAACAATATTTTTATCTTAATGTCCTGAGGTTTTGCATGAAGTACACTCACAGGTGTTTTTATGTCTTCAATCTCAATTTTTTCACAACCTTTCAGGATATAATTTTTTGAAATTATATCACCGGAAGATTTGATCTTTCCAATGCTTATTAATTTTTGAAGTTTGCTGCGCGAGATGTCTAATTCTTTGTTATTTAAGAACTTGTCTATTCTTAAACCTTTATCGCTTAGATCTGGATAAAATACTAACTTTTTATTTTTTTCCTTCATATGATGTCATCTGAATATTTTAAATTACACCCGCTAAATTTTGTCTGTAAAATTTTATCCGCCTCCATTATCTGCTGTTTCAGCAATACTGCTCTTTCCAAAAAAATTTTTAATTAAAAATATGAGAAGGATAATAAAACCTACAACAATAAAACTGTCGGCTCCGTTAAACACTGCAAAAAATCGAAGATATATAAAATCAGTTACCTCTCTTATAAAGTATCTGTCATAAAGGTTTCCTATCGCTCCGCCAAGAACAAATCCCAGTGCCAGATTATAAGTATAGGATTTGAGATTCATAGTTATCTTTAAAACTATTATCAATAATATGGAAATTATTGAAACAATAATAAATACATTAACCTTGTTCTGAAACAGTCCAAAAGCACCTCCGCTGTTTTTTATGTGAGTTATGTATAAAAAACCTGGAATCAGTTTTATCTGGGCATTAAGAGGGACAAAATTAACAACCCAGTACTTGGAAATCTGATCAATTGCAATAGCTGCTATTGCACACAATCCAAACAAAATATCAAGTTTGAATTGTTTTAAATTATACTTGCCGATTTTATTTTTCATTTCTTAAAATTAATAATTGATTTTAAATTTATAATACGGTAGTTACTGGTTATTTTATTACCTTTATGCCTATTTTTATTTCTTCGCCGTCTATCTTTATGTCTTTAACAAACAAATCAATATTAGCTAAAACGAAATCCATGCTCAGGCTTAAAGTTTCTTTTTTAATATAATCAATATTTTTTTCGATCACCGTCTGATTAATTTCATTGCACGATATATGAGATTCAATAAGATTTTCAATTTCAAAATCTGCTTCTTTCCTTATATTCTGTATATAATGAATAAGCTCTCTGCAGAAACCTTCTTCCTGGAGCTCCTTTGAAATTGCCATTTCAAGACCTACAGTTATTTCGCTGTCGCTCTCAACACTCATTCCTTCTTTGTCTACTGCCTCCACAAGAATCTCTTCTGGCAGCAGATCAATTTTTATGCTATTACAAAACAAGGTAATATTCTTATTATTTTTAACCTTTAGGGCGATCTGAACCGGGTTTTCATTCATAAGAGCATTCTTTATTTCTGGTACCAGTGACCCATATTTTGAACCAAGCTGCTTTAAATTGGGCTTGATATTATATGAAACAATATCTTCAATATTTTCTACAAAACTTATTTTTTTAACATTAAGCTCTTCAGCTATAATATCTTCAAAATGTCTGACTGCGCTAATCTTTTCTTTGTCGTTTCCAGTAAAAACAAATGCATTTTGCAGAGGCTGACGTATTTTTATATTTACCTTGCTTCTTACTGAGCGGCCAAGACCTACAACTTTTCTTGCGATATTCATTTTAAAACTTAAACTGTTATCAATGTTTTCAATTTCAGATTCTGGATACTTTTCAAGATGAACACTTTCTAAACCACTTCCAAGACTTCCTGTAAGATTTTTGTAAATCTCTTCGCTTAAAAAAGGAATATATGGAGCCAGAAGCTTGGACAGGGTCAAAAGACATTCATATAAAGTTTTGTATGCACTGATTTTATCATTATCTTCTTCTCCCTTCCAGAATCTTCTCCTGCTTCTTCTTACATACCAGTTTGAAAGATTATCCACAAAATCACCGATTAGCCGTCCGCTGTCAGTAACATTAAAAATATCCAAAAGCTCATTGACCTTCCCTACCGTAATATTGAGCTCAGAAATTATCCATCTGTCAATTTCAAATCTTTCCTTTACCGGGAGTTCGTGATCCAGTTGATTAAAGTTATCTATATTTTCATAAATAATAAAAAATGAATACGTGTTCCATAAAGTCAGAAGAAATTTTCTTATTACTTCGTCGACGCCTTTTATGGAAAAATTTTTGGGCAGCCACGGGGAAACAGAAGTAAACATGTACCATCTCAGAGCATCAGCTCCCTGCTTGTCCAGTATATCCCAGGGTTTTATTATATTTCCCTTTGACTTGCTCATTTTCTGTCCGTTTTCATCATTTATAAGTCCAAGACATAAAACATTTTTAAAGCAGGATTTATTAAAAAGTAAAGTTGAGATTGTCATTAATGTATAAAACCATCCTCTTGTCTGATCTATTGCTTCACAGATAAAATCAGCCGGAAAATTTTCTTCAAATAATTCTTTATTTTCAAAAGGGTAATGGTACTGCGCATAAGGCATTGAGCCGGAATCAAGCCAGACGTCTATTACTTCAGAAGTCCTTTTCATTTCCTCTCCACAGATTTCACAAATTAGTTTTATATCATCCACATAAGGTTTATGCAAATCAGGATCTTCGGGAACATTTATGCCTTTTTCCTTAAGCTCTTTTATGCTTCCAATGCAAACCTTATGGCCATTTTTATCTTCCCATATGGGTAGAGGTGTTCCCCAGTATCTCTCTCTTGTTATTGCCCAGTCAACATTGTTTTCCAGCCACTTTCCGTATCTGCCTTTTTTTATATG
>CAYNMO010000083.1:4534-10435 GCA_964398155.1 uncultured Actinomycetota bacterium
TGTTCAGGATACCAGCTGACTTCATTATTTGATTTTATTATATCTTCCTTAATGGCTGTAGTTTTTATATACCAGCTCTTTTTGGCATAATAAATAAGTCTGCTGTCACATCTCCAGCAAAATGGATAAGGGTGGACAATTTTTTGTATTTTAAAAACAAGGTTTCTTTCTTTAAGCTCACTAATAATTAAAGTATTGGCCTGCACAATAGGCATTTTGCCATAATTCCTGACATTTTCTTTGAAATTGCCTTCTTCATCAACCATCTGAACGACAGGCAGTCCGTTTTCTCTGCCTACTATCATGTCATCCTCTCCGAATGCCGGAGCTATATGCACTATTCCAGTTCCTTCCTCAGTTGAAACAAAATCTCCATTAATAACTTTAAATGAATTTTTATCACCTTCTGCGTAATCATAAACCGGTACATATTTTTCACCTAAAAGCTCTTCGCCTTTAAACTTTTTAATAACTTCAAATTCTTTATCTTTAAAAACAACAGAAATAAGATTCTCATTTAAAATATATCTTTCACCCTCTGAAGAAACTTCAGCATAACTCTCATTTTTATTTACAGCACAGGCAACATTTGAAATAAGGGTCCAGGGAGTTGTTGTCCAGACAAGCAGATAAGTGTTGTCTCTATTTTGGAGTGGAAATTTAACAATTACAGTATGGTCTTCAACTTCCTTGTACCCCTGGGCAACTTCATGCGAAGATAGAGCTGTACCGCATCTGGGACAGTAAGGTACTATTTTATGACCTTCATATAAAAGTTTTTTATCCCATATTGTTTTTAAAATCCACCAGACACTCTCTATATATTCATTTTTAAAGGTATAATAAGCATTATCAAGATCGATCCAGAAAGCGATCCTTTCTGTCATCCTTTTCCAGTCATCTTCATATTTTATGACGCTTTCCCTGCAAAGCCTGTTAAATTTTTCGACTCCTATTTTTTCAATTTCTTTTTTTGAATTTATTCCAAGCTTCTTTTCGACTTCTATCTCAACAGGAAGCCCATGTGTATCCCATCCTGCTTTCCTTGCAACATAGTAGCCTTTCATCGTCTTGTACCTGGGAAATATATCTTTAAATACTCGAGATAAAATATGGTGGACGCCAGGCGCACCGTTTGCAGTAGGAGGACCTTCATAAAATACAAATTTCTTGTTGTTTTTTGTTGCCAAAAGTGTTTTTTCAAAAATCTTTTCACTTTTCCAGAAATCAAGGATATTTTCCTCAAGTCTGACAAAACTTACGTTACCTGATACTTTTTTAAACATTATTTTTAAATCCTGTTATTAAATATAAATTAATAAAATATTTTACATATCCCACAAAATAAATCGTATACCCTGGAAGATTATCTTAATGATTCTATATAATTAAAACTGATTTGTGAAGTAAAAAATAAATAAGGTCATATATGTGAAAATCTTTTCTCCTTACTGGTGGAGTAAAATAAAAAAAACTGGGGCATTATTTCAAATTTAAAAGGTTCATAAGCATATCTGCAGACTTCACGGCTTTGGCTTTATAGTGATTATTGAAATACACAAGTGCTTTTTTTACTTTTGAAGAAGCATCATTTATTTTTGGAATCCATTCTTCAAGCTCTTCCTGTTGATACATATAGTCATATCTTTCAAAAGGCTGTGCATGGTTCCACCATTTTTCTTTGTTTCTGCCATGGAAACGCAGATAAAAAACTCCGTTTGTCACAATACTTGTAGGTGGAAGCAGTTTCGGAAGACGGGGTTCATCCACATTACAAAAACCGATATCCAATTTACACAGTAAGCTGCAAACTTCATTGTTTAGCCACAGGCTGTTTCTAAATTCACAAACTATGTCTGTTTCAGAAAATTTACTTTTTATTTTTTCAATATAACCAAGGTTATTGTTGTTAAAATAAAAAGAATAAGGGAACTGAAACAAAACTGCTCCCAGTCGGCCGGCTTCTTTTAAAATATTAACTGATTTTATGAAACCGTTAAAAGTATCTTCATCGGCATCCCTGGCATGAGTCATTGAGGAATGAGCCTTGCAGGAAAAAACGAAACTGTCCGGTGTTTTTTTTAATAGATTAAAAAATAAATAAGGACTGGGAAGTTTATAATATGTTGAGTTTATTTCAACAGTCCTAAAGTACCTGCTGTAAAACTCAAGATAATTACCGGATTCCGTACCTTCCGGATAAAACTCGCCTTCCCAATCCTTATATGAATAGCCTGAAGTACCTATTAAAAAATCTGCCATTTTTTAAAAATATTAATAATGTTATTAATAGTTTTTATTCAATAAAAGCAGATATTTCAGCCAATAATCTGTCTTTAGACATTGCTCCGACAATTTTTTTTGCCACCTGGCCGTCTTTAAACAGAAGCAATGACGGTATGCTGGTAATGCTGTATTTAATGGCAGTATCTCTGTTTTCATCAACATTAAGCTTTCCTACTATCAGAGAACCAGCTTTTTCAGTTCCAAGCTTCTCAACTTCAGGAGCAATCATTTTACAGGGGCCACACCACTCAGCCCAAAAATCTACCAGCACCGGTGTTTTCGATTTTAAAACTTCGCTGTCAAAATTAGAGTCTGTAAATTCCATAACCATAATATTTCCCTTTCATAAATGAATTTAAAGCAATATCTTACATTGAAAACATTTGAATTGTAAAATGATTTGTTAAAAATAAATATTTTTAAACTACTGTAAAAATTAAAAATATTCAATAATTTCTATTTTGGAGATATTAACGAATACTACCTCTCTTTTTTCCAAATCGGCATCATCGCTAACCTTATAGTTCATGGGAAAAATAATTGCACCTGTTACCGGAATAAATTTATCCCCCTGGGAGGAAAAATAGTCACTTAAACGTGATTCCGGCAGCGTATGAACATAACCTATTATTACAGCACTTTCAGTTTTTATTCTGACTTTTGTCTGGTCTTTTGGTATCACTATTTTCATTTTTGTTTTATAAGGGGTCAGTAAATCTTGTTTTATTACTTGTTAATGTTATCAGAGGAGATTATACAAGTCAAATTAATGTGTTATATAACACTGGCAATATTTTATTAGAAATAAATAAAAGCCGGTTGATTAATACTTAATTATTAATTATTAATTATTAGAATATATCAAATTATTAAGAGTTGAAGTTTAGCCTTAGCAAATTATTTATTGAAAACCAAGTCTTAAATATATAAATTATTATTTAATCCATGCCGGATTTAATAACAGGCAATATATTATTTATATTAAATATTAAAAATTAGTATTGTATTTTTATATTTATTAATTTATAATTTAATATTATAATTTAATACTAATTACTTAAGGAGTTAAAGTTGTATAAATGCGCTGATTGCGGAAATACAGAAAAATTTATAGGCTTTGCGGAAGAATATGGAAAAGTTCTAATTTATAAAAATGATTTTGATTCATCTTCCGAACCATACACATGGATATATAATATTTCAGAGGAAAACTGGTCTTCGAATCTAAAATTCGTTAAATGCAGTGCATGCAGATCTGAAAATATAGTTAAAATTTGAAATAAAATAATTTTTAATCTGTCTGCCTGCTTTTTTGTTCTATAAGGCAGCTGGCTTTAAACAGCGATTCAAATGTACCGGCGTCTGTCCACCATCCCTTAAGAACAGAATATGTCATTAAGCCTTTCCTGATATATTCATTATTTACATCAGTTATCTCAAGTTCACCTCTTTTTGAAGGTTTAAGATGTTTTGCTATTTCAAAAACTTCATTGTCGTACATATACAGGCCGCATACGGCCAGATTAGATTTTGGATTGTCAGGTTTTTCCTCAATTGAGAGTATTACGCCGTCCTTAATTTCAGCAACTCCAAAACGCTTAGGATCATTTACTTCTTTTAAAAACACTTTTGCTCCTGATGGCTGTTTTTTAAATTCTTCAACACTTTCCATCACATTGTCTTCAACGATATTATCTCCAAGGATTACAAAAACACTGTCGTCTTTTGCAAAATGCTCTGCAAGTTTTAAAGCATCCGCAATGCCACCCTCACCTTCCTGAAAAGTATAAGAAATATCTTTAAGTCCAAATTCCTTTCCATTCCCAAGAAGCCTTAAAAATTCCCCGGCATGATTTCCTCCGGTAACAATTAAGATATCCTCAATGCCAGAATTTACAAGTGTTAAAATAGGATAATATATCATTGGTTTGTCGTAAACAGGGAGCAAATGCTTGTTTGTAACTTTAGTACATGGCATCATTCTCGAGCCAAGTCCACCTGCTAAAATAACACCTTTCATTTCTTCCTCCGATAAAATCTTTTTAAGATATTGTTAAAAAATAAAAAATGCTTACATATATTTTTAAAATTATAAAAATGTTTTCCAGCTATTCAGGTCAGCAATAAAATGAAACTTATGACAGACAATCTGATGCCAGAACTGAGTTTGGCTAAAATTTCTTAAGCTTTCACAAAGAGAATCCTAGATGTTAAAATTTTTTAAATTTAAAATAAATTCATTATCATTTCTTAAAACTACTTCCTGACAAAGTAAACTACAAAAAATATAATCGATAAAAGTACACAGTATACTGCAAAAACATTAAGATTGCGCTTTGCCGAAAACTTTGTAAGTAATTTTATTGCAACCAGCCCAGACAAATATGCAAATATAAAACCGAGAATAACAGAAATTATAGAAACAAGATCTCGAGATATTAAAATATCTGAATTTTTTATCCCTTTGGCAAACTCAAAAACAAACGATCCAAAAATGACGGGAATAGATATTAAAAAAGAAAATCTGACAGCTTCTTCTCTTTTTATGCCAAATATCCTTGCCGAAGATATCGTCAGACCTGAACGCGAGGCACCGGGTAGAATGGCAACAGCCTGACTTATTCCAACGATAAGAGCAACCAGCCAGTTTATTTTTTTGGAATTTTCATTTTTGAGAGCATATTTTTCGCCATTTTTTCTTCCTGCATATTCAAATACAATAAGCACTGCAGCTGTTATTAAAAGAAAAAAAGCAGCATACATGGGTTTGGAAAAAAAAGATTCAATATAATCATTGAAGATATATCCTACCAGAGCGGCAGGAACAGATGAAATAATAATATAAAGACCCAGTTTAAAATATTGTTCTTTTCTATATTTTTTTATAAAAATACCTTTAAAAAAATTTTTAATTATCAGCCATATTTCTTTATATAGCACAGTAACAAGTGCAAGGAGTGTTGCAAAATGGAGTGTAACCGAAAAATAAATTGATGGGGACTGCCAATTAAAAAAATATGGAAATATTACAAGATGTCCGGAACTGCTTACCGGGAAAAATTCTGTCAGTCCCTGAATCATACCAAGAACAATGGATTTTAATATTTCCAATTACCCTGCCTTTTTAATGTTTTAATGTTTTTTATATTCCACTAATTGATATATCTTTAATGTAAAGGCTGGGGCTGCCAATAAATCCGCCTGAAGGAAAGAATTTTAAATCGCTCCCAATCGTATGGATCTTTTTGCAAAAGCTTAAAATATCTGTGGCAATGGTTACTTCCTTTACCGGAAAATCAAGCGTTCCGTTTTTAATCCACAAACCTTTTGCGCCTACACTTATATCACCCGTAACAGGATTTGCTCCAGAATGAAGCCCAATTATATCTATTACGTAAAAACCATCATCAATACTTTTTAAAATATTTTCAAAGCTTTTATCTTTTGAGGGTTCCATATAAAAATTGGAAATACCCACTGAGGGTGTTGACTTGTAAGAGGATCTCACTGCATTTCCTGTGCTCAGAGTTTTGTCTTTTCTGGCAGTATAACAGTCATATAAGTATGTCTGCAAAACTCCGTCTTTAAATATCTGTGTATTGCCTTTATTTACGC
>CAYNMO010000084.1:0-278 GCA_964398155.1 uncultured Actinomycetota bacterium
AAATAAATTATAAATTAAAAGACTGGCTTATTTCCAGGCAGAGATACTGGGGTGCCCCTATTCCAATTATACACTGTGAAAAGTGCGGGATAGTTCCGGTCCCTGAAAAAGACCTGCCGGTCGTTCTTCCCTATAAAGTTGATTTTAAACCTACAGGACTTTCTCCCCTTGGATATATAGATGAATTTGTAAATACAGTCTGTCCCGATTGCGGGGGCAAAGCCAAAAGGGAAACTGATACTATGGATACATTTGTCTGTTCCTCCTGGTATTTTTTA
>CAYNMO010000084.1:288-10017 GCA_964398155.1 uncultured Actinomycetota bacterium
TATTGCAGCCCTCATGAGAGCAATGCGCCTTTTGACAAGGAAGATGCCAGATACTGGATGCCCGTTGACCAGTATATCGGTGGTATCGAGCATGCGACCATGCACCTTATTTATTCAAGGTTTTTTACAAAAGTTCTTCGTGATGCAAAGCTTATCGATTTTGGTGAGCCATTTACCAGATATTATCCCCATGGAGTAGTTGCTCTTGGAGGTCAGAAAATGTCTAAATCCAAGGGAAATGTTGTAAATCCATCAGAAATATACAATAAATACGGTTCCGACACACTAAGGGTATATATTTTGTTTGTAGGTCCGGCGGACTCGGTAGTTGACTGGAGTGACAGCGGAGTTGAAGGTTCATACAGGTTTCTTGGACGCTTCTTCAGGCTCATAAATCAGAATATAAATAATTTAAAAAAATATGGATATTTCAAGCAGAGAAAAACCATGGGCCCGGTTACAGAATTTATTATTTCAGATAATTCGCCGGTATTAGAAAAGGAATACTACAGAAAACTTCACAAAACAATAAAAAAAGTGACCGAAGATATTATAAGGTTTAATTTCAATACAGCCATAAGTGCTATTATGGAGCTTGTAAATCTAATGTATCGTTACAATGATGAAACAAGACCTGAGGACGCCAACCGTGATCTTTTATACGAGGCAACAGAAAAAGCAATCCTTCTCATTTCCCCGATTGCACCTTTTATTTCAGAGGAATTGTGGTGCAGATTTGGAAAAAAATTCAGCATTCACAAAGTTCCATGGCCTGATTTTAACAGCGATGCCATTCAGGAAGACATGGCTGTTGTTGTTTTTCAGGTAAATGGCAAGATAAGAGATAAAAGGCAGTTTCCGACAGGTGCGCCAGAAGCTGATATTGAAAATTATGCATTCGCATCAGAAAAAATAAAAGCATATATTGATGGTAAAAATATAGTCAGAAAGATTTTCGTCCAGGACAAATTATACAGCATAGTAGTTTCCTGATGTTTACTATCAGTACATTTGATTATTTTCCAGCGGACTCTTAGCCAGACGGGTCTAAGTAAAAGTTTGCTGGTAGTTAACTTAGTTTTTATTGAATTATTTATTTAAACCAGGTGTAAATAAATTTTAATTAGACCATTTAGATAGTTATTTACCAGGAACCAGAAATATTTTAAGCCTGATTAAAGAGAAATATTAGGTGTAAATGGGTTGTTTATCAAGAGCTGATTAATTTTTTATTAAAACCTTAGCAGAGGAATATAAATGAAAATAAAGAAAAATAAAAATTTATATTTCATAAAAATAATACTGATAATGCTGGCAGCCTCAGCCATTTTTCTTTCCGGCTGCATCGGACAGAAACCCCCAAGGTATACAAATGATACAAAAGCCAAGGGAGCAGTGACAGAAGAAACAGTTTATGGCAGTTCATCGGAAACTCAAAATACAGAAACGTCCGGTCAGGCCAAAACAATAGTAGTAAATAGTGAAGGCTCAGTTAAAGTTGTACCCGATATAGTTATGGTAAGAATAGAAATTTTAACTGAAAAACCAACCAGCGAAGAAGCAGTCAGCATAAATTCGATTAACACACAAAATGTAGTAACAGCAATTAAAACGCTTGGCGAGAGCGATTTGAAAATCGAGACTACTGGCTATAGTCTTGCACCGCTGTATAATTATATTGATAATAAACCACCCCAGATTTATGCTTTCAGTGCGGCGACAACTCTTCTCGTAACGACAAAAAAAGTTGAAAAAATTGGCAGTATTATCACTGCTGCTGTTGGAGCAGGTGCAAGCGATATTTCATCAATCAGCTATGACTTAAGTGATGAAATTAAAAAAGAAGCAAAAAATCAGGCACTGACTAATGCCGTAAAAGAAGCAAATGATAAAGCAGATGCCATTGCGAAGGCATTAGCAGCAGATATTCTGGGAATTTATTCTGTAAATGAAGAAGGTACATCTTATCCCGGTCCGATTTTATATGAATCAGCAGATGCTTTAAAATCAGCAGCAGGAGCCAGTGCAGCACCCCCTGTAATCCTGCCTCAGGAGCTCGAAGTCAAGGCAAATATTTCAATCGTTTATATTTTTAAATAATAGTTAAATAATAGGGGACGCTTCTCTTTTGAGCACGGTTTTAGCTATTTATAAATAATAGTAATAGGGGACGCTTCTCTTTTGAGCACGGTTTTAGCTATTTATTTAAAAAATATTATACTTATTTTTCCAGACTCCATACTAAAATGAAGGACGGGTATCTTTCCCATTAAAGACGAAGCAATAACCCGTCTCCCTTGCCTGCCAGTATCTTTGTCTGCTTATTTATTACCGGTAAGGCTTTCCACAAATTCAAAGTACTGCTGATTTGTAATTGCAGTAAAATCTGAAGTTTCGATATCTTTAACCCTCATTAAATAACTTATATTACTTTGTGGTTCAGTGCTTTCATAATAATAATAGAAACCAAGGCTTTTTGGCCTGACGTCATAATATGTTTTTAAATTCAGTGAGTCGTTTTCGGACATGAATTCTTTTTCGGCAGTTGTATCTATTGGAATCCAGCCCAAACCAGGCAAGTTTATTTCATTCCATGCATGTCCATCTGCAATTTCTTTAGACTCTGCATAAGCAGTAGTTTTTATCGGAACCCCGGCCGCATATTTTGCAGGAATACCGGCTGCTCTGCAGAGAGCCGCATAAAGTATGGAGTAATCCTGACAGACTCCTTTGTCCAGACTCAAAATCTCGGATGCCTTATTAGTCTTTCTGCTGCCCGATTTTTGTTCATACTTTTCATAGTCATATTCCAGCTTGTTTATTACAAAGTTGTATAATTTTTCTGCGATTATATAAGGTACGGTTTCAGTTCCGACAACCTGTTTTGCTGTTTCTATTATTGCCTTATTGCTGCTGTCAATATATTTATCGCTTTTTGTATATTGCTTCAATTCTTTTAAATAAATATCTTCATCATAGCTTTGCGGGTTTACTATATCGTCTTTTAATTCAAAATCCATCATGGTTACCTCATAAAATGCTTTTACTGATTTGGAACTGCCTTCGTTTATTTTTCCAAGATAAAAATTATAAAAGGTATTACTTATTTTATCATTTACTTCTTTATAATCTTTTAATTCGGTAGTTACACTGTTAACTTTCTGAAAGGGATCTATATCTGTAGGAATATCAAGACCTAAAGTTACATCTTTAAGATTACCTGGTCCGATATTTTCTAAAATATCTTCTACTTCCACAATGCAGTTATATTTTTTTAAAATCCTCAGATTATCCATATACTCAACTACCCAGATAGTCGCAATTGCCTCATCACTTGCTGATCCGGAACTAGCTTTTAGAGTTATTGTATAAACTCCTGGCTCTTTGAAAAAATAATTCAATTCTTTTCCTTCAAATTTATCTCCATTTCCTAAATCCCAGACAAAGGAAAGTTTATTATCCTGGCTGCTGTTGCTTGTGTCAGTTTCCTCTATTTTAGCATCAGGCAATTTTCCTGCTGCTTTAAAATATATGGTCTTTCCAACTTCGAAATATTTATTATCTGAATTATTTTGTGAAGAAGTTTGAGTAGAACTTTCCGAACTGCTTTGCATGGAAGTTTGTGAGGAGTCCAAAGAATCACTTTGCTGCTCACTTTGTGTTATGCTTATTTCCATAACAGAACTTGGCTGCCAGACTATTTTTTCATTGCTGTCTTTTACAAAGGCTTTGGAATAAGAGCTGGCATCTTTGAGAATCTCTTCAACACTGTCGATACTTATGATTTTTGTATCAGTTACGCTGCTTGCTATTTTAGCCAGAGAATCAGGAGCAAAACAGCATGAAGTTAAAAGCAATAATCCAAGCAGTAAAGATAAGGAAGCCAGAGCAAAAGTTAAAAAGTATCTTTTTTGAGGTTTAAAGAATAATGAACTCAAAAATATTTTCATTAGCCGCCTCCTTTAGTTAAAACTTATAATTATATCAATATAATTATAAGTTTTTATTAGACAATCTGCAATGCGGTGACTAAAATAAGCTAAAATAAGGGGACGGTTCTCTTTTGAGCACAGTTTTAGCTATTTATTCAAAAAATATTATACTTATTTTTTCTGGCCTCCTAATAAAACGAAGGAGTGGCTTCCTACTTTGGAAGATAAAGAAACAGCCTCTTCCCTTTTCTTCTTAAGACATGGAGATACTTAATGAATTTGGAAAACTTAAAGCAGAAGTTGAGAGCAGATGAAATTTGTTTGCGGACGCGGACATACATAGCTGCCACATGTTTTGTAAAATGTAATATGTTAATTATGGGTAATTTAATTCATTACAACAGGACTGAAGGATTAAAAACTGTGAACTGGTTTATATAAAGGCGAGTTTCAAGAAATGATTCTTTGATTAGTCTTAGGTGACTGAGCAATCAAGTCAAATTATATGTCCCGCTGACACAGGAGTAGATTTTTTGGTTTATACGCCTAAATAACATGAAGAACAATTAGTGAAGAATCTATTTAATAAAGAAGTAATGGGAGCTAAAGGTAAAGTTTTATACGTAAGATAACATTGTTTAAAAGTGGATTTTTATAGACCGGATTTAAATTATTGTTTTAGAGTGCCATGAGTCAGAAATACTGAATTCGGCAGGGGAAATAATTTTAATTCCAAGCTTGGGATAATCTTTGGCATTTCTTGTTATTAAAAAATCGCACCCTCCATCTAATGCTGAGAAAAATTGTATTCCATCTTCAAAGTCGGGGATCTTAATTCTATTTGCCTGATTTAAGATAACTTTGGTCACCGGAATTATCTCAAAAGATTCCAGAATTTCCGTTATGAAGTTTTTCGCAGTTTCTTTGTTCTTAAGCTTTCTCAGTATGTAATAAATGTTATTTACTGTTATGGCAGAAAGGTATCCTGAAACAATTTTTTCATTGACCAAAGTTAACACTTTGGCACTGTCGATATAAAAGGGCTCTCTCTTTGCAAGGACATCCAAAATAACATTGGTATCAAGGAATGTTTTCATATTTTTTAATTTTTTCAGTTATTATTTCTTCTTTTAACTCTTTATAAGTCTTATTGGTTTCAATAACACCTATCCACCTGAATATTGAATCAGAAATCTTAAGATCATTTATTTTACATGCTTCTGAAGTAAAATAGCCGCTTACAAGTTCTGAAACAGAGGTGCCTTTGTAAGCAGCAATTTTTTTTGCAAGCTCACTTGTTTCTTTATCAACATACAATGTTAATTTTGTTTTTGTCACTTTTGCCTCCTACGTATAATAAATTAACATTAATACGTATATAACTAAAAGTCAACAAGACTGCCGGGTTTTTATAATAATAGGCAGCATAAATGTTTTTTATCCTGCCTAAAGATGCTTTTGGAGGCTTTTATTCTTAAGCTTTTGCATCATATTAGTATTTTCAATGTTTTTTAATAAAAATTTGTTTAAATAAATAAATGTGCGAATATGCATATAAAACATATTATCATATTTATTAAAAAACCACACTAATTGAGATTTCGTGATTTTATAAACAAAATTGTATTTAAATTTTTAAACTTCAGATATGAAAAAAGGAAACAGTTTTATCTGTCTGTTTTTATTCTTATACTTGCTGCGATAATAATACTTTCATTTTTAGCAATAAAGCAAAGCCGCGACAGCAAAGTTAAAGAAAATATACTTAAAACAGTTCTAACCTCAAGTCTGGATACAGGTATTTCCACTGCCGCCCAAGAAAGTTCACCCTCGATAGCTTCAGATACAACCATAAAAGAAAAAATCATCGAAAAAATAATGGTATATATCTGCGGCGAAATAAATAATGCCGGTGTTTATGAAATAAATAAAAACATGCGCATTATTGATTTAATTGAGCTTGCCGGAGGAGCAAAAGCAGATGCATATCTGGAATCAATAAATCTTGCAGAAATTCTTATGGACAGCCAGAAAGTGTATATTCCTTCAAAGCTTGAAGCTGCAGATTACAATGTTAATAATTTACAAACCGGATCGTCAGACGTCAAAGGAAGCAGCAAAATTATAAATATTAATTTTGCCGGATTGGAGGAGCTTGAGCTTCTTCCCGGAATAGGCCCGGAGCTTGCACAGAGAATCATTGATTACAGAAACAATACGGGCTCTTTTAAAAGCATGGAAGATTTAAAAAATGTTACAGGGATAGGGGAAAAGAAATATGAAGCTTTAAAAGATTTTATTTCGATATGAGGTTTTGTTATTTTTTATGGGCATTGTCTGTAACACTGGGCATTCTTTTTTATAATTATATTGCCCCCAAAGGATACAGTATTAATTTTATTTATATACTTATTTTTATTATTTTACTCATTTCGTCATTATTAACAGCTTTTTTAAGTGCAAAAAATTATTTAAATTCAAAAAGAGTAAAGATATTGTTTCTGTTCTTTACTGTGCTCCTGTTATTTGCAGTTAGCGTTATGAGTTCTGATTTAAATTATAAAAGTGCAAACGAATTCAGCGCACTGGTCTCAAAAAATAAAATTTTTAAAAGCAGCAATACCGAAGTATCTGCCAAGGGACAGATAACAAGCAGCCCCTACCAAAAATTCAGTAATACTTATTTTGATTTTGAAATAGCAAAACTTGAAATATTTAATATTAAAACAAATAAATCCGTTAAGATAAAAAACTGCGGCAATATTTTTATTGAATATAAAAGTAAAGACGCCAATACTCTGAAGCCTGGTGATTATGTGCAATTAAATATTATCGGTTTCCAGAGTTATGCAAATACCAGTGGCAGTATTTCTGAAATATTTCCTGCCTCAAAAATAGTAATAACAAGAGTGGATGGCCCTGCATCTTATTTTTATGTCTTTAGATCTAAAATACATGCCTGCCTTAATTTTTTGTTTTTTAAAAGCTTAAGCAGTGAAAATGCAAAAACAGCATGTGCGCTGATACTTGGAGATCAGTCGCAGATTCCACGAGACATAGTGGAGAGTTTTAAAAAAAGCGGGATATATCATCTTCTTGCAATATAAGGTCTTCATATATCAATAATAACAGCATTTTTATTCCAGATTCTTAAAAAAATATGGCTGCCATTAAGATTAAAAAAAATCTTTATCTCCTTTTTTATTATTTTATTTCTTATATTTTATAATTTTATAGTTGGAGAGAAAGCCAGTATGCTGAGAGCTTCAGTTATGTTTATCCTGGTATTTTTTTCGAGGGATTTTTTTAAAGATTTCAGCCAGTCAAATGTTTTACTGATAACATATACTGTCCTGCTGGCAGTGAGTCCTAATTTCCTTACAAATATCGGATTTATTTTATCTTTTGCCTCGGTTGCTGCCCTAATTTATATTTCTCCGCTTATAAAAGAAATTCTGATTCATATATTGAAAAGCAAAAGTGCCGCAAATAACTATTTTATTAAATCCATAATTGCAGCTTTTTCAATAAATTTACTTATTTTACCAATACTTTCCTATTATTTTAGCGGTTTTCCACTGATTTCTATATTTACAAATCTTGCCGCAGCTCCTGTTTTTTATATCCTGCTGCTGGATTTGTTTGTTTCATCAATTGCAGCCACAATCTGGTTTGCTGCCGGCTCTTTTTTAATAATGCCTGCTAATTTTTTAATGAATATGATAGTTGGGATCTCTAATTTTTTTGTCTCTCTTCCTTACGGATTTATAAACACAGATATTTTTAAAAATAAAATCATTATTTTTATGTATTATTTTTCTTTAATTATTATTTTTGGCGCAGCAGGTTTTTTTTTAAAGAAGAGAAACAGGGAATAGTTAATCTCAGGCAATATTCCTCACAAGGTTTCATTTATCACTTCTATCTCTTTATCTAAAATGCTAAAATCAATAAAGTTTGTTATTGTAAACTGTATTGTTGCACCAGCAGGAAATAATACAAAAAAAACTGCATAATTATATATTTGCAGACATTTATTTTAAACAGATCAAATAAAGCGATATGGCAGTATTTACAGAAAATAAAAAAATTGAAGAATTAAAAGCGCTTTATTTTATTGAGAGCAAGAGTGAGAGCATAATAGATGAAAAAATAAGGGAAATAAGGAATTATCTTAAAGATAAAATAAACTCTGAAGGCGATATAAGAATATTTGATGGGAAAAATGAAATCGATCCTTCTGATTTATATAATTTCATAAATACACCATCGTTTTTTTCTGTCAAAAGAGCTGTCATAATTAAAAACTGCGAAAAGATTACCAAAGATATTCTAAAAATAATATCAGAATTTTTTTTAAAGACACCAAACCCCAATGAAAGTATCGCAATTTTTTTAACTTCACCCGAGCTTGGAAAGGCTTATGGTTTTCAGGATATTGTAAAAAAATACGGGGAAGTAATCACAATAAGAAAACCTGAAACTGATAATCTAAAAAAAAGAGTGCTTGAAAAAGCACAGCTGGATGGCATAAAGATAACATCGGGTGCAATGGAAACATTTATTGGCAACATTAATGGGGATCTCAACCTTCTCGATAAAGAATATGAAAAGCTTTACCTGTATGTGTGCTCCCAAAAAGAGAAAATTATTAGTGAAGATATAGTATTGAAGCTTGTAAGCAGAAGTATTTCTTATACTATCTTTAACTTTGTAGATTTTGTTGGTTATAAAAACTTTAAAATGGCCGCCGATCTCGTGCCTTTTATTGCTGAGGATGAATATGCATCAATTTCAGCGATAAAACAGCTTTACAACATGTTTAGGAATGTTTTATATGCTATGGACGGAGAAAGAGGTATTGCCCAAGTTAAAAATTATCTTGAAAAAAACACTAAAGCAAACGCCGGAATGGTTCTAAAAATCATAAGTAATTACCGAAGATTTGCAAAAAATTATACGTTTAGAGAAATAAAAAACATTATTGGTGTTTTAAATGATTTTGACATTGCCAAAAGAAAAACAAGCCAGTCAAATGTAATATTTTTTTACAGCCTTCTGTCAAAAATAGAAATACAGCAAGACCCTAAATTACTCTGATTGTGCTTGTTTTTTATTTTACTTAAAAAATATTTGTCAAAACCTTTATTGTTTTTCCAGGCTGTTAAAAAGTCTGGCAGCTTTTGATTTCTTGTTTGATGCAAAATTTTTTGAAACAGCACTGTTTTTTGCAGCTTTATCAAGACTCTTAAAGTAAAGGCTTAAATTTTCTTTGGCAGCTTCTATGTTTTTGCCTACAATATCAAGAGTAAATTTCTTTTTATTGCTTTTTATTCTGGTTTTAAGCACCTTATTTTTAAGGGCTCTTTTGATTCCCTGTCTGTCTCTTTTTTCCTGCGACTTAATGTTAGGCATAAATAATAACTCCACTATCTGTTTTTTTAAACGAAGAAGTATTCTATCATTTTTTTTAATAAATAAAAATATTTTAATATTTAAATATTTATAATATGAAAATTTAAATGCTATAATTCATATTTTAATAAACAAACTAGGTTATGTTATCATAAAATCAATTTAATTTACAATTATTTTAAAAAAATGCAGACAGATACTGATCACAGGAAAAGAATCTTTACCGCTACTTTTATTGTCATAATACTGACTTTATTCTCAAAAATATCCGGTCTTGTGCGTGACCAGGTAATGGCAGGGTATTTTGGGATAAGCTACGAGACTGATGCTTTTACATGGGCATATTTTATCCCAAATCTTTTCAGAGTTCTGTTTGCCGAAT